>DASWSI010000189.1:0-3376 GCA_036402715.1 Candidatus Limnocylindrales bacterium | reverse complement strand
TGGAGCCACACTCGCCGCGTGGTTCATCCCGGCCCGTGGCGGCGTCGCGGGTCCCGGTGTCCTCCTCGTCCACGGCTGGGAGTCCGCGCGAGATCGGTCGCTGCCGACCGCACAGTTCCTCAACGCCGCCGGCTTCCACTGCCTTGCGATCGACGTCCGCGGCCACGGCTCGAACGCACCCGAGTCGCTCCCCCTCTCCGCGGGCGAGTTCGGAGCGGACGCGCTGGCGGGATTCGCGGCCCTCATCGGGCGCCCGGAGGTGACGACCGGGGCAATCGCGGGGCACTCGATGGGCGGGATCGGTGCGATCCTCGCCGCGGCTGCAGACACGCGCGTGGCGGCGCTCGTGTCGACGTCGGCGCCGGCCGAGCCGTATCGGCTGACCCGGCAGACGTTCCGTCTCGCCCACCTGCCGATCCCGGACTTCATCGCCTACCCGCTCGCCTGGCTGACGACGCGCGTCTACCTGCGGCCGCGCGGCCACGCCGTTCCCGCGATCAGCGCTTCCGCGGCAATCGCGCGGTACACGGGGCCGGTGCTCCTCATCCACGGGGACGACGACGACGTCGTTCCCGTGTCGCACCTCGAGCGCCTCGCCCGGATCGCCCGCGCGTCGCGCGCCGGTCTCCCGAATGCCAAACCCGTCGAGACGCTCGTCGTCCACGGCGGCCACCACAGCTGGTTGTACGAGGATTCGGGATACCGGGCAGCGGTCGCCCGATTCCTCACTACGTCCCTCGGCGGGCCGCTCAGCGCCGCCGAGGCGGTCGAGGCCGCCGTGCGGGTCGCGGCGACGCGGCTGCCGGAGCGCACCACGCCGTTTCAGGCTGTCGCTGCGGAGCCCGGCGGGTTCCGGTCGCTCGCGGGCATCGTCGCCGGCGCCGCGTCAAGGGGGCTGCCGGACGAAGTCGCTCCCCCGATCGACCAGGCGCACGAGCCGGTGGGCCGGGTGAAGCCGCCGCTGCCCGGGGTTGCCGGATGACGCCCAACGGGATGGGCGTCGCGGTGGCGGTCGCGACGAAGCGCGCGATCCGGGAGTTCGCAAATCGTCCGATCGCCCCGGAAGCGCTTGACGCGATCCTCGACGCGGGGCGCCGGTCGGGCAGCTCGAAGAACCTCCAGCGCTGGGACTTCATCGTCTGCCGCGACCGCGGACACCTCGGTGAGCTCGCGGCCGTCGGGCCGTGGGCCGGCCACATCGCCGGGGCCGCGGTCGGCGTCGCTCTCGTCACGCCGGATCCGCGCGGCGCGGATTCGCCGCTGTCCGTCATGTTCGACCTCGGACAGGCGGCGGCGAACATGATGCTCGTGGCCTGGGAGCTCGGGATCGGCAGTGTCCCCGCCACCGTCTACGACCACGATCTCGCCCGTCGGCTGCTCGCGTACCCGGACGACCGGCACTGCGAGTACCTGCTGTCATTCGGCTACCCGGCGGATCCGTCGCTGCTCACGGCACCACGCAAGGCGGGCGGCCGGCGAGCGCTGTCCGAGATCGTCCACGAGGAGCGCTGGTAGCGAGGCGGCGGAGCGCCGGCGACTCCCCTCGGCCGCGCGCGCAGCTCCCCTACTGCCAGCGGAAGAAGCGCGCCGAGATCGTGAAGCAGATCACGAGGAACGCGGCCAGCACCGCGAAGCAGACCCACAGCGGGGCGAACGGCGTCCCGTCGACCATGACCTGGCGCAGCCCGTCGGAGAGGTAGGTCAGGGGCAGCGCGCGGGCGATCGTCTTGAGGAAGTCGGGCATCGCGTCGATCGGGAAGAACGTCCCCGACAGGAACATCAGCGGGAACTGGACGACGCTCGTCATCCCGTTCGCCGCGTCCTCGGTCGGGGCGAACGAGGCGATGACGTAGCCGAGCGAGATGAACGTCAGCGAGCCGAGGACGACGAGCGCGCCGAGGACGAGGAAGTTGCCGGACAGCTGGACCCCGTAGAGGCGCGCCCCGACCGCGATGATGATCACCGTCTGCACGATCCCGATGAGGAGCCGCATCAGGACGTTGCTCCCGACCAGCTGCCACCGCCGCAGCGGCGTCGCATTCAGCCGCTTGAGGATCAGCTTCTCGCGGTCGGCGACGAGCGGAACCGCGCTGAACACCCCGAGCTGCATGAGCGCCATCCCGAGGATGCTCGGGACGAGGTAGCTGATGAACGAGAGGTTCTGCGTCTGGATCGTCCGCGGCTCGAATCCCACGACGGGCGGCCGCCCGGAGATCGCGATGTTCACGCCGGCGAGCACGCCCTGGACGAGCTGGATCGTCGACGCGGTCTGGGCCTGCTGCGTGGGATCCGTGTAGACGCCGAGCTTCACCGCGGGTCCCCCGCCCCCCGACGCCGCCGAGAGACCGGCCCCGTAGCCCTTCGGCACGACGACGATCGCCGACAGCTCGCCCGTCTTCATCTTCGCCTGGAGGTCCGTCTCGGAGCCATCGGTCAGGGCGACGTTCGGTGCGGCCTTGAACTGGTCGCGCAGCTGCGCGGAGGCCGGCGTCGCGTCCTGATCCGCCCAGCCGATGTCGCGCGTGCCCTGGCCGCCGGAGAAGATCGAGCCGAACAGGACGACGAAGATGAGAGGGAACGCGAGGGTCCAGAACAGGGCCGCCCGGTCGCGGAGGAACGTCCGGATGTTCGCGAGGGTCAGCTGGAGGAGTGCTCGCATCGGCGCCCTTCAGTCGCGCAGCGCGCGGCCCGTGAGCTCGAGGAAGACATCCTCGAGGGTCGCCCGGCGGACGGCGAGATCCTGCGGCTCCATCCCGAGCGCTTCGGTCGCCTCGAGCACGGCACCGATCGTCGCCGGGACGTCGCGCGTGTAGAGCAGGACGTCGCCGTTCTCGTGCTTCACCGTCGAGACGCCGGAAAACGTGGCGAGCGTGGCATCGCCGAGGCCGTCGATCTGGCGGAACCGAACCGCGCGCTCCTTGAACCGGCTGTCGACGAGCTCCGTCACCGTTCCGGACTCGAGGATCTGGCCGTGATCCATCACGGCGAGCCGGTCGCAGAGCACCTCTGCCTCCTCCATGTAGTGCGTCGTGAGGAGGATGCACTTGCCCTCTCGCTGGAGCGACCGGACGATGTCCCACAGGGAGCGGCGAGCGGCCGGATCGAGGCCGGTGGTCGGCTCGTCGAGGAACACGACCTCGGGGTCGTTCACGAGCGCGAGCGCAACGGCGAGGCGCTGCCGCTGGCCGCCCGACAGCTCCTTCGTCCGGGTGTTGCGCTTCTCCTCGAGGTCGAGCTGCGCGATGAGGTCCTCGGTGGGGCGCCCGTGACGGTAGAAGCTCCGAAAGAGATCGAGGACCTCGGCGACCGTGAGCTTCGGGTAGAGCGCTGCCGTCTGGAGGGACACACCGATCCGCTGCTTCAGCGCGTCCGGGTT
>DASWSI010000188.1:0-5830 GCA_036402715.1 Candidatus Limnocylindrales bacterium | reverse complement strand
CCGTGGACCAGATGGTCCGCGACGCGCAGGAGCACGCCGACGAGGACCGTCAGCGGCGCGAGGAGGTCGAGACCCGGAACCAGGCGGAGGCGCTGACGTTCCAGGCCGAGCGGACGATCCGTGATCTCGGCGACAAGGTCTCGTCCGAGGACAAGGCCGAGGTCGAGAACAAGGTCACGTCCCTGCGCGAGGCCCTCAAGGGCTCGGACGCGGGCGCCATCCGGTCGATGATGAACTCGCTCCAGGAGACGCTCCAGCGGGTGTCGACGGCGGCGTACCAGGCGGCATCGGCGGCCGGCTCGAACGGGAGCGACGGGTCCGACGGCGGCGACGGCGCGGACGGCTCGGGGTCCGGCGAGCCCCAGGGCGAGCCGGCGGGCGCGGCCGCGGGCGGCGGCTCGAGCTCCGGCGACGAGACGGTGGAGGGCGAGTTCAAGGAGGTCTAGCGGCCTCCGTTCCTCGCAGATGCGTCGAGGCCGCGGGCGACGCCCGCGGCCTCTTCGATTCCGGCGATTTCCGCGCGACTCAGCGCAGGAAGAGCGGTACTCCGGGGGCGACGGCGCGCGCGACGAGGACGACGACGTACGCGCCGATGAGCAGCAGCCCGGCGTACAGGTGCAGCCTGACGTTCACGCCCATGACCGCCATGAGGCCGTACGGGTTGTCGTAGTTCGGGGCGAGGCCGTGGCCGACCTGCCGGGCCAGCGGGATCGTCAGCAGGACGATGAGCGTCGGTACCGGCAGCCACCCCGCGACGACACCGATCACCACGAGCGCGTACGCCGCCACGGCGGTTCCGTGGTACCCGGCGATGACGGCGCGCTGCGAGAACCGCACCGGGAGCGTCCGCTTGCCGACATGCGCGTCGCCGCGTCGATCCGGGATCTCATTGACGTAGAGGATGAGCGCGACGAGAAGCGCAACCGGCAGCGACGCGATGAACGGCTCGAGCCGCAGTGCGCCGCGCGTTTGCACGACGTAGGCACCGAGGAGCATGAGCGGGCCGAACCCGACGGCGACCGCGATCTCGCCGAGCCCGCGGTAGACGAGCTTCAGCGGCGGCGCCGTATAGCCGAGCCCGACGATGAAGCCCACGACACCGATCACGAGCAGCGGCGTCGAGCCGCGGATCGCGAGCAGCACGAGTCCCACGACCGCGGCCGCGAGATAGAAGCCGAATGCCAGCGACGCCATCTGCCGGAACGTCACGAGGCCGTACTGGATGACGCGCGATCCGCCGCTGAACTGCGTCGGGGTGACGTTCGCGTCATCGGCTCCCTGGGCCGTGTCGAAGACGTCGTTGCTGACATTGATCGCGAGCTGCGCGAACGACGCGCCGATGACCGTGAGCACCGCCGAGACGGCGTCGAACGCACCGTGCGACGCCGCGATGAGGATGCCGAGCAGCACCGGCACGATCGTCGCGGTCAGGAACGGCAGTCGGGTCGTCCGAAGCGTGAGGAAGCCGAAGGAGAGGCGAGGCTTGACGGGCGTTCCCCGCTCGCGCGACATCGCGTCGAAGTACTTGCGCGACTGGCCGAGCGATCGCTCCGAGTATTCGAAGAACGGGACCTCGGCCTCGTCCCAGCCCCACGCGCGCTCGGCCGTGAGGGTCAGGCGCGCGGCGGATGCGTCGGCCGAAGCTGGCTTTGCGGCGGTGCCCGCGGCTGCCCGGGTGCCCGTTCCAGGGGCGGCCGAAACGCGGCCCCAGACCGTCACGTGCCGCCGCTCGTCGTAGCCGTAGCCCGGCTGCGGGCGGATGTGCGAGCCGGTGAGCGAGATCTCGACGCCGTCCGGAACCGCAAGCGCGGCCGGAGCGGTGAACGCCGCCGAACCGGACGCCGGATCGACCGTCGCGTCGACCGCGACGCTGACGGGATAGCCGTCCTCGGCGACCCAGGTGAGGATCTGAAACGGATACGTCGCGAGCTTCTCGAGCCCGGCTCGGGCGTCGAGCTCCGGGGTGGAGCGCATCACGCGGCCGCCTTTCCGACAGTGGTCATGATCGGCGCCGCCGCCGCGGACCCGTCCGGCCAGTAGAGCACGCGCCGCGGCGTGACCTCGATGAGCGCGCGTTCGAAGAACAGCGGCAGGGCGACGCGCGCCTTGAGGAACAGGACGATGGACGGTTCCTTCTTCTCCCAGATCGGCAGCAGTCGCTCCCAGCCACCGTGCGGGTCGTCCTCGATGATCCGGGCGTCGCCCTGGATCGTCGCGCGGGCGACGGCGCCACCGAGGGCCACGGGATCGGTGAGCGACACCGAGACCTTCGGGTTGGCCTTGACGTGCTCGAGCTTCCGGCTGAACAGCGTCGACGACGTGAGGTAGACCTTCTCCCCGTCGTAGAGCGGGATCAGCGGGTAGGTGATCGGTCGGCCGGCGGCGTTGACGACGGTCAGCTCGCCGACGAGCGCTGCCTCGAGCAGCCGCTCGACGGGCTCCGGCAGGGACGGCATCTGGTGCTCCTCGTGCTCTTTGTGCTACTGGAGCATAGCACGTTTCCAAGGCCGCGCCGGAGGCGCTTCTCCATGCGGCTGCGGTACCATCCCCGGTCCATGTCCGAGACCTCCAGCGCTTCGCTCATCCATGCCCGCGGACTGACCAAGCGGTTCGGCAGCTTCACCGCGGTCGATGCCGTCGACTTCGACGTGGCGCCCGGCGAGGCCTTCGGGTTCCTGGGGCCGAACGGCGCCGGGAAGACCTCCACGATGCGGATGATCGGCGGCGTCTCGCCGATCACGGACGGGACGCTGACGGTTCGTGGCCTTGACCCGCGCACCCACGGCCCGGAGATCCGTGCCCGCCTCGGCGTCGTGCCGCAGCAGGACACCCTCGACACCGAGCTGACGGTTCGCGAGAACCTCGTCCTCTACGGCCGCTACTTCGGGCTCTCGCGAGCCGAATGCGGACGGCGGGCCGACGAGCTCCTCGACTTCGCTCAGCTCACCGAGCGGCAGAACGACGAGGTGGAGCCGCTGTCCGGCGGCATGAAGCGCCGGCTCACGATCGCCCGATCGCTCATCAACCAGCCGGACCTGCTGCTGCTCGACGAGCCGACGACCGGTCTCGACCCGCAGGCGCGGCACCTGCTCTGGGATCGGCTCTATCGACTGAAGCAGCGCGGCGTGACGCTCGTCCTGACGACCCACTACATGGACGAGGCGGAGCAGCTGTGCGACCGGCTCGTCGTCATGGACAAGGCGAAGATCGTCGCCGAGGGCTCGCCGCGACAGCTCATCGATCGCTACTCGACGAAGGAAGTCACGGAGCTGCGCTTTCCGCCGGACGTCCAGGACACGCTGGACGGCCAGCTCGACGGCCTCGCGGAGCGCGTCGAGAAGCTCGCCGATCGCGTCCTGCTGTACGCCGACGACGGTGAGGCCGTCGCGGTCGCGGCGCACGAGCGCGGCCTCAAGCCGGAAACGGTCCTCGTCCGCCGCTCGACCCTCGAGGACGTCTTCCTCCGGCTGACCGGCCGCTCGCTGATCGAGTAGCCGATGGCCGGAATCACGAGGGTCATGGAGCACCGCGCGGTCCAGTACCGGCGGACGTTCCGCTCGTCCGTCTTCACGTCGTTCCTCAGCCCGCTCCTCTTCCTGACCGCGATGGGCCTCGGGCTCGGCGGGTACGTCGACCGGTCCGGCGGCGCGGCCCTCGGCGGCCTGACGTACCTCCAGTTCCTCGCGCCGGGGCTGCTCGCCGCGACGGTCATGCAATCGGCGGCGTTCGAGGCGACGTTCCCGATCATCGGCGGGTTGAACTGGCAGCGGACGTTCCACGCGATGTACGCGACGCCGCTGTCGCCGCGCGACGTCGCCCTCGGGAACCTCGCCTGGATGGCGATTCGGCTGGTCATGATCTCGACGGTCTTCACGATCGTGATCGTCGCGTTCGGTGCGGCGCACTCGCCGCTCGTCGTCCTCGGGATCCCGGTCGCGGTCCTGACCGGGATGGCGTTCGCCGCGCCGATCACGGCGTTCTCGGCGACACAGCGGACGCCGAACCGCTTCAACGTCATCTTCCGGTTCGGGATCACGCCGCTGTTCCTGTTCTCGGGGACGTTCTTCCCGATCGAGACCCTGCCGAGCTACCTCCAGCCGATTGCCTGGCTGTCGCCGCTGTGGCACGGCGTCGACCTGACGCGCGGTCTCGTCCTCGGGACGATCGGCCAGCACCCGGTCCAGATGCTCATCCACGTGATCGTTCTCGCGGCGATCGTCGCGCTTTCCGCATGGGCGGCGGTCGTCACCATCGAGCGCCGGCTGGTGAAGGGATGACGCCGCCGTCCCTCCCACTGCGCGTCGTACCGCCGGTGTCCTTCGGCAGCCGCAGGGCGTTTCGGCTGATCGAGCGGAACCTCTACGTCTATCGCCACGGCTGGCTCGTCATCGTGTCCGGCTTCTTCGAGCCGCTGTTCTACCTGTTGAGCATCGGGTTCGGCCTCGGGCGGCTCGTCGGGAGCGTTCCGGGCCCGGGCGGCCACGAGATCCCGTACCAGCTGTTCATCGCCCCGGCACTGCTCGCTAGCTCGTCGATGAACGGCGCGATCACCGAGGCGACGCTGAACTTCTTCTTCAAGCTGAAGTACCAGAAGACATTCGAGTCGATCCTCTCGACGCCGCTGTCGACGGCGGACATCGCCCTCGGCGAGCTCGGCTGGGCGCTGATCCGCGGCGGGCTCTACACGACGGGGTTCCTCGTGGTCATGGTCGTGCTCGGGCTCGGCGTGTCGCCGTGGCTCCTCCTGACGCTGCCGGCTGCGCTGCTCATCAGCCTCGCGTTCGGTGCGGTCGGCATGGCGGCGACATCGTTCATGCGGACGTGGCAGGACTTCGACCTCATCCAGCTCGTCGTCCTGCCGATGTTCCTGTTCTCGGGGACGTTCTACCCGCTCGATGCGTATCCCGACGCGCTGCGTCTCCTCGTCCAGCTGACGCCGCTCTACCAGGGAGTCGACCTGCTGCGGTCGCTCGCGGTCGGCATCGTCGGGCCGACGGCGATCCTCCACGTCGCCTATCTGCTCGTCATGGGGATCGGCGGCCTGCTCGTCGTCTCGCGGCGGCTCGACAAGCTGTTGCTCCGCTAGTCGTGGCGTCGACGGCAACCGAAGGTGAACCCGCTGCTCGCCGCGCCGCGCTCGCGGCATTGACCGCCGAGATCGTCGAGTGCCGGCGCTGCCCCCGGCTCGTCGCCTGGCGCGAGCTCGTGGCCCGAGAGAAGGTCGCTCGCTACCGCGACGAGCCGTACTGGGGCCGGCCGGTGCCAGGCTTCGGTGACCCGGATGCGCGGATCCTCATCATCGGCCTCGCGCCGGCGGCCCACGGCGGCAACCGAACCGGACGCGTCTTCACCGGCGACGCCTCGGGCGACTTCCTCTGGCGCGCGCTGCACGTCGCCGGGATGTCGAACCTCGCGGTCGCGCGGCGCCCGGACGACGGGCTCCGCCTGACGGATGCGTACATCGCGGCCGCGGTCCGCTGCGCGCCGCCGCTCAACAAGCCGACGATTGACGAGCGGGACAACTGCGCGCCGTTCCTCGTCCGGGAGCTGGCGATCCTCGATCGCGTCCGGGTCATCGTCCCGCTCGGGCAGTACGGCTGGGATGCCGCGCTGCGCTCGCTCGCGGCGCTCGGCCATCCCGCGCGGCCGAAGCCGAGGTTCGGGCACGGAGCGGAGGCGCGAGTGGGGCCGTATGCGCTCGTCGCGTCGTTCCACCCCAGCCAGCAGAACACGGTCACCGGCCGCCTCGACGACGACATGATCAACGCCGTGATGCGCCGCGCGAAGGAGCTTGCCGCGGACTGAGCGGCGGCGCTCCGGCGCGCCACCC
>DASWSI010000187.1:0-9551 GCA_036402715.1 Candidatus Limnocylindrales bacterium | reverse complement strand
ACCGGCTCGATGCGGAACCTGGTGCTCGCCGGGCGCGCCGCGGCAGCCGTCGGCGGCGCGCTCGCCGTCACGTTCGGGGAGCGGCGCCTCGAGGGTGCGGCGCTCGATCACGCGCGGGGCGTCGTGGCGGCGGCCATCCGGACGCTCGAGCGGCTCGGGGAGGTCGGCTGGCGGTCCGTGCTCGGCGAAGCGCCGGGCGGCGGCGAGCGCCTGCGGATCGGTGCCGACGCCGTTGCCGAGCGCAGCGAGGCATTCGACCCGCTGGCCGCGGACCTCGCCCCGATCGCCTGACCGCGGCGGCCCAGGAGCGGCCGAGCTGCCGCGGAGCCGCCGCCCCGCGGCGCCGCGAGCCGCGAGCCGGCGCCGCGGGGCCGCGAACGCCGCGGAGCCGCGCCGCCCCGCGCCGACACTGCGCTCAGCCCCCGGACACCGCCGGGATGACGTGGATCGTCGCCGCGTCCTCGACTGCAGTCTCCAGCTCCGCAGGCTGCCCGGCGACGTAGACGTTGATGTGCGCGCGGAGGACCGGGCCGGCGTCGCACAGCCGGTCCCACATCCCGGGCACCCGGGCGTCGAGCGCACGGAGCACCTCCGCGACCGACGCCCCTTCGGCATCGACGCGCCTGGGCGTTCCGGGAAACAGCGCGACGAGCGATCGGGGGAGCAGGACGACGGCCATCGGGCGCTGCGTCAGCCGACGACCGCGGCCTCGACGGACCAGATGCCCGGCAGGTGCCCAGCGATGAGCTCCCACGAAGCACCTTCGTCGCGGCTGCCGTAGAGCTCGCCCGCGGCGGTGCCGAAGTACACGCCGACGGGATCGCCCGCGTCCACGGCCATCGCCTCGCGAAGCACGCTCACGTAGGCGTCCTTCTGCGGCAGGCCGTTGCCGAAGCGCGTCCAGGTCCCGCCGCCGTCGTTGGTCCGCCACACGGCCGTGCTTGCGTCGGGCATGTACCGCCCGCGATCGTCGCCATTGAGCGGGATCGTCCAGACCGTCTTCGGGTCGCGTGGGTGGGCGGCCATCGGAAAGCCGAACTGGGACGGCAGTCCCGCGGTGATCTCGTCCCACTGCGAACCGCCGTCGGACGATCGGTAGACACCGCAATGGTTCTGCTGGTACAGGAGCTCGCCGCCGTCGGCCGCCATCACCAGCTTGTGGACGCACTGCCCGAACTCGGGGTACTTGTCAGGATGGAAGTCCGCCCGGACGCCCTTGTTCCGCGTCTCCCACGTCCGTCCGCCGTCGCGCGTCTCGAACGCCCCGACCGCGGAGATCCCGACCCACATCCGCTGCGCGTCGGTGGGGTGGGGGACGATGGAGTGGAGGCAGAGGCCGCCGGCGCCGGGCTGCCACTCGGGTCGCGTCGGGTGGTTCCTCAGACCGTCGACGTGCTCCCATGTCGCGCCGGCATCGTCGCTGCGGAACAGGCCCGCCGGCTCGACGCCCGCGAACAGCGAGCCGTGGGCCGCCGTGACGTTCCAGACCGTAGGAATCTTCGGGCCGTCGTCGCCATACGTCAGCCCGGCGCTCGAATGCGTCCAGGTCTCACCGACGTCCTCGCTTCGCCAGACCGCCGGTCCGTACCACGGGCTCCCGCCGCCCGCGAAGATGGCGCCGGTCGAGCGATCCAGCGTGACGTCGTGGATCGGCCAGCCCTCGCAGAGCGGCCCGCGAACGGACCACGCGTCGCGGCCTTTGCCACGCTCGACGACGAAAGCACCCTTCCGCGTCCCGACAAGCAGCACGGTCCGCTCGGCCATCTCGATCCTCCTACCCGCCCCGCGGGTCTTCCATCAGCGATCCTGCCCGGCGCAGCGTACCGGCAGCGGCGGCTCTGTCACGCGGAACGTCGCCGGGACCGCGCCGCATCGTCTGGACGACGCAGCACCCGGAAACTCATCGGTCCGAACGAGCCACGCCCACACGCGGGGGAGAAGGGTTGGAGCGGGAGACGGGATTCGAACCCGCGACATCTTGCTTGGGAAGCAAGCACTCTGCCAACTGAGTTACTCCCGCTCGGGAGAGGCCGGATTCTACGGGCGGCGACGACGACCGGTCAACGCGGCGCCCCGCCGGCCCGGGACCTGTCGCCGATCGGACAGCCCGGCCGCGACGACCGGCAGCCGTCCCCTGCTATCGTGCGATTCGTGATCGCGCCTGCCCGCGTCGCACAGGACGGCGCCGCCCACGACGTCCGTCGACGGCCGCTCTCGATCGCCGCGAGCTGGCTCGGCAGGGTGGGGTACCGCGACGCGTGGGACCTCCAGCGACGCCTTGCGGCAGCCCGCGCCGAGGACCGAATCCCCGATCAGCTCCTCCTGCTCGAGCATCCGGCCGTTCTCACGCTGGGGCGCCATGCGGACGAGTCCCACGTGCTCGCGACTCCCGCCGAGCTCGAACGGCGCGGCATCGACGTCGTCCGGGTCGAGCGTGGCGGCGAGGTCACGTACCACGGCCCGGGCCAGCTCGTCGCCTACCCGATCCTGTCGCTCACCGCCCGCGGCCTCCTCATCCGGCCGTTCGTGCGCGCGCTCGAGGCGGCAATGCGCGACACGTGTGCGGCGTTCGGGGTCGAGGCCGACCGCCGCGACGGTCATCCCGGCTGCTGGTGCGACGGCGAGACCGCCAGCCCACGGAAGATCGGTGCCCTCGGGATCCGCGTCGAGCGAGGCGTGACCTTCCACGGAATTGCGCTCAATGTCGCCACGGACCTCGCCGATTTCGAGCTGATCGACCCGTGCGGGATGCCGGGTATCGCCTCGACGTCGCTCGTCGCCGAGGGCAGCCGAAGCGCGGACCTCCCGGCGACCGAAGCCGTTCTCGCCGCCGCGACGGTCTTCGCCGCGAAGCTCGCAGCGCAGCTCGGAGCGCCCGCGGCCATGCCCCGGGGTGTGCCACCCGACGATCCCGCCGCTGCGCGCCGCGAGCTCGAGCGACTCGCCGCGATGGCGGGCTGACGTGGCCGCGGGCCTGTTCGAGCTCCGCAAGGACCCGATCACGAGCTGGTGGGTTGCGACGATCGTCGACCGCGAGTTCCACCGGGACCGCTTCGCCCGCGCCGCCGAGCCGATCGACGATGGCGGCGAGTGCCAGAACTGCCGGCTCCCCGACGGCGACGGTGTCCGGCTTCGGACGCTGAAGGACTTCGCGTTTCACACGATCGGGACGGAGGACGAGGCACGCGAGCTCGACGGCGGCCTCGGGCAGGTGGCGATCGCCCAGGCGCGCGCCGCCGGGAGCTGGCGAACCGTTGTCGCCCCGCCTGGCCAGCACGCTCCACTCCACACGGTGCCCTCGGCGACGATCGAGGAGCTCGTCCGCGGCTGCCGCACCGCGGTCGCCGACGCGCGCGACGCCGGCCAGACCGAGTACCTGCAGGTCGTCCAGAACTGGGGTGCTCAGGCCGGCGCGCGGACCAACCACCTCTGCCTGGACCTCTATGACCTGCCACAGATTCCGCACCGGGTCGCAGAGGAGCTCGGCGGCGCGGCACGGTTCGTCATCCGCGAGGGCGAGTGTCCGTACTGCCGCCTCGTCCGGGACGAGGTCAGGCGTCCCGGACGCCTCGTGTGGGAGGACGCCTCGTCCGTCGCGTTCGCTCCGTACGCGTCACGTTCGCCGTTCGAGATCTGGATCGTCCCCCGGAGGCACGACGCGGACTTCTCGCGTGCCACGGATGCCGACGTCGCCGCGTCCGCGGCGGCTTTGCGCGAGGTCCTCGGCCGGCTGGCCGCCGCGCTCGACGGACCGCCGTATAACCTCGTCCTCCACACCGCGCCGCTCCGCGAGCAGGTCGACGCGACGTACCACTGGCACTGGGAGGTTCACCCCCGGCTTCGGGAGATCGCCGGCCTGGAGCTGGGAACCGGATTGCCCGTCAACCCCGTCTCGCCGGAGGATGCGGTCGAGGAGCTTCTGGGGAGGTCCGGTGTGAGCGTCGGGGGAGCGACGGGCTGATGGACCCCGGTCGGCCCGTCGGGGGGCGTCACACGCCGACCTGTCGCCCCGTCTTTCGGCCAAGGAGCGCGCGTCCCCTGTTGAACGCGTTCGCCTCCGTCCAGCTCCCCCCGGAGGGCGAATGGCCACCGAACTCAGCGGCGACCTCCTTGCAGCGCGCTCGAAGCGCGTCGCGGCCCCGATGAGCGGGGCCTGGGACAAGGACACCGCCGGCGCGTTCGTCGAGCAGCTGTTCGCCAAGCACCACGGCGAGATCTACGCCTACCTCCTGCGGATGCTTCGCGACGGCGAGCTCGCGGCGGACCTGACCCAGGACGCGTTCGTGAAGGCGTACAAGAACTACGACACGCTCGAGAAGTCGGAGAACGCCCGGGCGTGGCTCTACCAGATCGCCCACCGCGTCGCACTCGACGAGCTCCGCCGCCGCAAGATCATCAGGTTCCTCCCGTGGACCGGCGAGTCGCGTGGTGCCGCGCCATCGGCGGAGCACATCGCGATGGAGACGCGGCTGTCGAGCGACCTCCAGCGCGCGCTCAACCGGATCCCCGAGCGCCAGCGAGCGGCGCTCCTCCTCGCGGAGCTTCACGACCTCACGGGCGTCGAGCTGGCAGCGGCACTCGGCGTGAGCCATGTGGCCGCCCGGGCGCTGCTCACCCGGGCGCGCGAAAGCCTTCGCCAGGCGCTCGGGAGCGAACGAGCGGCGGAGGCGGCAGCCGGTGACACCGTTGCGGAGCCGGCGACCTCGCCCGGTGGGAACGACCGATGACGACTCCGGCCCGGCGGCGGTCGGACCGCCCGGAAACGGTGCACGCCAGGGCGCGGGCCGCCGCGGCGGCTCGGCTCGATGGCAGGATCGATCCCCGTGTCAATGCCTGGCTCGACGCTCACCTCGGTGACTGCGCGGACTGTGCGGCGATCGCCGATGCCTACGCGGGTCAGCAGGCGGAGCTCCGCGCGCTGCGTGACCGGCTTCCGCAGCCGCCGCGCGACCTCTGGGCGCGGACCTCGGCCGCGATCGAGCGGGAAGCGTCCCACTCGGCGCGCCACGACGCTGCGTTCAACCGGAACGGCGCCATTCGAAGCCGCCGGCGCATCGCGGCGCCGCTCGGGGCGCTCTCGGGGCTGCTCGTCGTCGCCGTCGTCCTCGGTGCGACCGTTCTCTCCAACCGACCGCTGCCAGCCGTAGTCGCGACGGCGTCGGCTCCTGTCGTCGCCGCGGCGGCGTCGCCGTCGCTCACGCGGATCCCGGGCGCGACGCCGTTCGCCGTCGCCGCCGCAAACGTCGGCTGGGTCCGGCTCGGCGCCGCCGGACACGCCGATGTCTTCGATTCCACGGTCAGCCGCGTCTGCCCCGGGCACCAGGGCGCCGAATGCCCCCCGATCGATGAGCCGTCGTCGAAGTCGATCACCCTTCCGGATCAGCCGTCGTCCGTGATCAAGTCACCGAACGACCGCCAGCTCGTCGTCGTCGACTCGAGCACGAAGGGCGCCGGCGGTCAGGTCTACGTGGTCGCGGATCCGGAGGCGAGCGCCTCCCCGTCGCCGTCTCCGTCGGCAACGACTGCACCCACGTCGCCGCCGGTGACGGCGTCCGCTCGGCCGACCCCGTCAGCGACCCCGACGCCGCTCCCCGCCTCGCCAAGCGTCAAGCCGACGCCCGTCGACAGCCCGACGCCGACGCGCACGCCAACGCCGAGCATCACGGCCTCGGTCACGCTGCCGCCGCCGTCCCCGACGCCGTCTGCCGCGGCCTCGCCGTCACCATCCGCGTCGCCCGGCACTCGAGCGATCGCGCGCGACGTGATCATCGTCGGGCAGGCGGCCGCGTACTCGCCCGACGGCACGTGGTTTGCGTTCTCGGCGCGACCCGCGGACCGCTCGCATGGCCCTGACATCTACGTCTGGCACGTGGGTGCCGACAAGGCAACGCCGATCACGACAGACCACCGATCGGTGTTCGCCACGTGGCTCGGCAAGCACGTTCTCGGCAGCCGTGGCGTCGCCGACCCGGCCCAGCCGGCGGGCTCGCAAACCCTTCGCCCGGAGGCGTTCCTCCTCGATCCAACGAATGGCAAGGAGCTGGGCCTCGCGGGTGGCCACGTCTGGCGGCCTTCCGTCGATCCGCAGCGCCGGCTCGCGGTGTACTGGGACGGAACGCTCGCGCTGAACGATGCCGGGACGGACCTCGCGCCGGATACCGGCAATCTCGTGCTTGGCCCCTGGAATGACACGGTCGTGACCGTCCGCCCGGGCAAGCCCGCGCCGTCGCCCGCCTCGTCGCCCACGGCGTCCGTGGCTCCCGCAGCGACGGCGCCGGCCCGAAGCGTTCCCGGTTCGAGTGGCGGCCCGACGTCCGCGCCGAGCGCGAAGCCATCGCCCAGGGCAACGGCGACCCCGGTTGCGACGACGTCACCGAAGGCCACGGGCACCCCGGTCGCGACAGACGCCGCGCTCGCGTCGACCACGCTCGCCACGGGCCGCGTCACCGACTGGGATGCGCGCTGGGACGAAACCGGGACACACCTCGCGGTCTGGATCGCCGATCCGAACGACCCGAAGAGCGGCAAGCTGACGCTCTACGTCGTCGACCCCGCGTCGGGCACGCTCCACGCCGATCGGCCGGTCCACGACGTTCGCGCGCAGGCCGGCTTCTCGATCGGGAAGGGACGGCTCGCATGGGCCACGCCTCCGGGCCAGGACGGCCGCGGAAGCCGGATCCAGGTCCTTGCGTGGACGGACGACTCCGTCGGGTCTGTTGAAACGCAGCAGAGCGAGGACGACGTCGTCGTCATTCGCTGAGCGCGTCGTCGCGGTACTTTCGAGCCCGCGCCACTCCACCGATCCATTGGTGTTGATCCGCACCGCGGCCGGTCCCGCCTCCTCGTGGCGTTTGCGCCGACGTCCTTTCCGCCCCTCGCCCGTGGCGTATCGTGCCGTTCGTGCGACCCAAGCCGCTGGTCGCGAGGGTTGCGCTTGCAACGGCGCTCGCCCTCGTAGCGCTGCCTGGCATCGCGGGCTCGAGGACGCCTGAGCCCGTGCGGCCGCTCGACCCGAGCGCCTTCCGCCCGCTCGCGGCGCAGGACGCGACCGTTCCGATCGGTCCGGACTCCCGATACCGCTCGGAGAGCCTCGTCGTACCGGGATCGACGTTCGTCGAGCCGGGGATGGACGCGGCGGTCCAGGCACGGCCAGGCTCGGCGGCCGCGCCCGCGGTGGCGGCCGGGTACCTCCTCCGCCGCGCGCCGAGAACGCTTTCCGGCTGGGCGTCCTTTTACGACAACGGGACGACGGCGATGCGCCTTCCACGCGGCACGCTCGTGGTCATCTGCGGCGCGGGCGGGTGCATCGAGCGGACGATCACGGACTACGGCCCGAACGCTGCCGCTCACCCTGAGCGGATTGCGGACCTCGACCGGGCCGATTTCTTCGCCATCTGCGGCTGCCCGTCCTTCTCCGGGACGACGAGGGTGACCGTCCGGATCTACTGATCATCGACCCGGCGCGGCCCGGCCGCGACGGATCGGGCGCCGCGGACGCGGCACTCCACGTCAGCCTTTCGCGGTCTCCACGGCCGGCGTCGGCGACCCTGCGCTAGACTTCGGGCATCCCTTTAACGACCGGCCCAGCGAGGCCGGGAAGGAGGAGCGCAGGTGCCACGTCGCGCCGACGCGAGCGGCTTCGCGCGAGGACGCTCATGAGCGGTCGCCAGATCATGACCGCGGACGAGATCCGCCGAGCCACCGTTCGGCTGTCGCACGAGATCGTCGAGAAGCAGGCCGGGACGGACGGCCTCGCGCTCGTCGGGATCCAGCGCCGCGGCGTCCCGCTTGCCCGGCGGATCGCAGCGGCAATCGAGGAGCACGAGCAGGTCAGCCTCCCGGTCGGGGCGCTCGACATCACCTTCTACCGCGACGACCTGTCGCTCGTCGCCCAACAGCCCGTCGTCAAGGGCACGGACCTGCCGTTCGACCTCAACGGGCTGACCGTCGTGCTCGTCGACGACGTGCTCTACACCGGCCGAACGATCCGCGCCGCGATGGACGCCCTCGTCGACTTCGGGCGACCGCACGCGATACGCCTCGCGGTCCTCGTCGACCGCGGCCATCGGGAGCTGCCGATCCGGGCCGATCACGTCGGCAAGAACGTCCCGACGTCGCGAGAGGAGATCGTTCGCGTCCACCTCAGCGAAGTCGACGGCGAGGATGGCGTCGACATCGACCGGGTCGTGCCAGTTCCCGTCGGAAGCGCGTGAAGACGATCGCGAGCGACCTCGTCGAACCCGAGGCGGGCCTGCCGCTCGCGGCTTCGCTCGGTGGCGCGGACGGCCCGCCCGCGGCCTGGAGCCATCGCCACCTCCTCGATCTCGACGTCGTCACCTGGCCGGAGATCGAGCTCGTCATGCGGACTGCGGATGCCATGCGTGAGGTCCTCGCTCGGCCGATCCCGCGCGTGCCGGCGCTGCGTGGTCGGAGCGTGACGATCCTCTTCTACGAGGCGTCGACGCGGACGCGGGTCAGCTTCGAGGTCGCGGCGAAGAACCTCTCGGCGGACGTCGTCAACATCGCCGCGGCGACCTCGTCAGTGGCGAAAGGGGAGTCGCTCGTCGACACGGTCCGGACGGTCGAGGCGCTCGGGGCCGACATCCTCGTCATTCGGCACCCCGTCTCCGGCGCGCCATGGCTCGCCGCGGAGACATTCGGTGGCACGGTCGTGAACGCCGGCGACGGCTCGCGCGCCCACCCGACGCAGGCGTTGCTCGACCTCTACACGATGCGGCGGAGCCTGCGTGGCGGGTCCGTGGCCGGCCGGAAGGTCGTCATCCTCGGTGACGTCCTCCATTCGCGGGTCGCGCGGTCGAACATCTGGGCGCTGACCGCGGCCGGTGCCGACCTCTGGCTGTGCGGCCCGTCCACGCTGCTGCGCGGGTTCGATGCGTGGGCGCGAGTCGGGGCCGCCGGTCGCCGCTTCCACGTGACGTCGTCCGTCGACGAGGCGCTCCGTGACGCGGACGTGGTGATGGCGCTCCGGATCCAGCGGGAGCGGATGTCGTCCGGGCTGCTGCCGTCGCTTCGGGAGTACGCGGCGCGGTTCGGGCTCACGGCTGAGCGCCTCGCCCTCGCCCATCCCGACGCGATCGTCATGCATCCCGGGCCGATGAACGAGGGCGTCGAAATCGCGGCGGACGTCGCGAGCGGGCCGCACTCCGTCATCACCGACCAGGTGACCAACGGCGTCGCGATCCGAATGGCGCTCCTCTACCTGCTCGCCGGCGCGGACCGGACCGCTTCAGCGGCGTGACCGTCGCGACGGCGCGGATCGGCGAGGTCGTCGCCGAGCTGGACATCTCGCGCGCCTGGCTCGTCGACCCGTCGTCCGGCCGGGAGGGAGCCGCGGAGCTCGTCATCCGCGATGGGCTGCTCGAGACGGTGACGTGGCTCGATGGCGAGGACGCCGCGGGCGTGGACGCGAGCGGCGTGGTCGTGGCCCCGGGCTTCGTCGATCTCCACGCGCATTTCCGCGAGCCGGGCCTCGAGGACGCGGAGACGATCGCATCCGGCGCCGCGGCGGCGGCTCACGGTGGCTTCACGAC
>DASWSI010000186.1:0-4527 GCA_036402715.1 Candidatus Limnocylindrales bacterium | reverse complement strand
CGCCGAACTCGTAGTCGAGGAACTGGAGCTCCATCACCTTGCCGGTGAAGTCCTTGATCGGGCTGATCTCGTCGAACAGCTCACGGAGGCCCTTGTCGACAAACCAGGCGAACGAATCGAGCTGCAGCTCGATGAGATTTGGGATCGGAAGAACTTCAGGGATCCTGGCGTAACGCTTGCGGGTCGACAGGGTCACAGGGCTCGACGAATCAGCAGCAGACAGCATGAACTACCGCTCCTTGACGGAGGAGAAAGGGAAAGGGGGAGGCCGCGCTCACAGAAGGAGTAGGATACCGCGATTTCGGCTCATGTCAAACGGGGCGGTGGTCCCGGGACGCACCACCTGTTCGTCACCTCGATCGCGCCACGACGGCGCGTCCGGCGACGACCGAAGCGGGCCGGGCCGCGCATCGCTGCGCTGCCCGGCGCCCGCATCGCCGTTACTTGATCTCGACCTTCGCGCCCTGCTCTTCGAGAGCGGCCTTGATCTTCTCGGCCTCGTCCCGGGCGACGCCCTCCTTGACGGGCTTCGGGGCCGCGTCGACGAGGTCCTTGGCCTCCTTGAGGCCGAGCTGCGTCAGCTCGCGAACGACCTTGATGACCGGGATCTTGTTCGGCCCGACCTCGGTCAGGACCGCGCTGAACTCGGTCTGCTCCTCGGGAGCCGCGGCGGCCGCGCCGTCGCCGCCGCCGGCCGGTGCCGCGGCTGCGGCCGCGACCGGTGCTGCCGCGGTGACGCCGTAGCGCTCCTCAAACCGCTTGATGAACTCGGACAGCTCGAGCACGGTCATCTTGTCGATCGCCTCGAGAACGTCGTCCTGGGTCACAACTGCCATCTCAAATGCTCCTGGTTGTCGCGGGCGTCCGGCCCGGGTGGGATGTCGATTCGTTCAGGACGCGATCGGCGTCAGCCGCCGGCCTGCGCCTTCTGGTCGCGGACCTGGGTCAATGCGTAGCCCAGGTTGCGGATGTTCGCCGCGAGCAGCGACGCGAGGGTCGCCGTCGGGGACTGGATCGCGCCGGCCAAGCGGCCGAGCAGGACCTCGCGCGACGGGAGCGTCGCGAGCCGGGTGACGCCGTCGGCGTCGATCGCCCGATCTCCCAGCACACCGCCGGTGATGCGGACGAGCTTGTAGGCACGCGTCGCATCGATGACCGCCTTCGCGGTCGCCGCCTCGTCGTTGCCGAAGGCGATCGCCGTCGGGCCAGTAAGAAGCCCGCCGAGGGCCTCCCCTACTCCGTCACCGGCCGCGATCCGCATGAGCCGGTTCTTGACGATCCGGTACCGGACGTCCTGCTTGCGCAGCGCGCGGCGGATCTCGGCGACCTCGTGAACGGTGAGGCCGCGGTATTCGGAGACGATCATCGTCCGGCTCCGGGCAAGCTCTTCCCGCAGCTCGGCGATCGTCTCGCGCTTGGCCTCCGTGGGCATGTCGCGCTCCTTCTTCAGCGCGCAGCCGGCGCGCGGCGGTGGGCATCTCGTCCCGGGGGATCGGGACACCCCTGCGACGGGGCCGATGGGCCTGCCAGGTTCGCAGGGGCGCGCCCACCGCGAAGGTGGAGTCGCGCTTCTGCCTCGGCGTGCTCGCCGTCGTCCCCGGGGCGTCCCCTTCGGTCCGCTCCCGATCCGATGCGGCGGATCAAGCCCCGGCCGAGCCTCCTCGCGGAGACCGGCCTGCGGGCGCAGGCTGTCTTTGGCTGTTCCGTCTCTATCGATTGCGGGCTGTCGCGACGACGGCCCGATGACGTCCGGGTACGACCCGGACGGTGGATGTTACGCCGCGGCGACGGCGAGCACCGCCGGCACGTCGACCCGGATGCCCGGGCCCATCGTGCTGGCGATCGTCAATCCCTTGAAGTACTGACCCTTCGAGCCACTCGGCTTCGCCCGGTTGATCGCGTCGATCAGCGTTGCGAGGTTCTCGACGAGGGCGTTCGGCTCGAAGCTGCTCTTGCCGACCGCGGTGTGGATGATGCCCGCCTTGTCGACCTTGAACTCGACCCGGCCGGCCTTGACCTCCCGGACGGCGCGCTCGAGATCGAACGTGATCGTGCCGGCCTTCGGGTTCGGCATCAGGCCGCGGCGGCCGAGGATCTTTCCTAGCCGTCCGACCATGCCCATCGTGTCCGGCGTCGCGAGCGCTACGTCGAACTCGAGCCAGCCGGCCTCGATCCGCTTGACCAGGTCCTCCGCGCCGACTTCGTCGGCACCCGCGCGGAGCGCCTCCTGGGCCTTGTCGCCCTGCGCGAACACCGCGACCCGGACCGTCTTGCCGGTCCCGTGCGGGAGAACGATCGTCCCGCGGACCATCTGATCGGCGTGACGGGGGTCGACGCCGAGGCGGACGTGCACCTCGATCGAGGCGTCGAAGCTGACGGTCGTCGTCTGCTTCGCGAGGTCCGCGGCCTCCTGGGGCGTGTAGAGGCGCTCGCGGTCGACGAGCTTCGCTGCCTCGATGTACTTCTTTCCGTGTGCCATGTTCGGTGTCCCTCGCTGGTCGGCCGGCGTTCCGGCCTTCCCCTTCGTTGATCGCCGCGCGGCCGGGGTGGTGCCGCGAGGCGGTGAGTACTAGCCGGTCAGCGGGCGCGGCTCGCGTCGAGCGTCGCGCCGCCGATCGTCAGACGACCTCGATGCCCATCGAGCGAGCGGTGCCTTCGATCTGCTTCGCGGCCGCGTCGACGTCGTTGGCGTTGAGGTCCGCCATCTTGATCGCCGCGATCTCGCGGATCTGGTCCTTCGAGACGCGCCCGACGGACTCGCGCTTCGGGGTCGCGGCGCCCTTCTCGAGGCCGGCGGCCTTCCGCAGGAGGTCCGCGGCCGGCGGCGTCTTGAGGATGAACGTGAACGACCGATCCTCGAAGACGGTGATCTGGGCCGGGATGATCTGCCCGGCGCGATCGGCAGTCTTCTCGTTGTACGACTTCGTGAACTCGACGATGTTGATCCCGTGTGGGCCGAGGGCCGTGCCGACAGGCGGCGCAGGCGTGGCCTTGCCGGCCGGCAGCTGGAGTGTCAGGACGATTCGGATCTTCTTTGCCACGAGGCTGAGGGTTCCTTTCTAGTGCGCGTCAGCCCTGCGGGAGCGCCGGCGCGGCGGGTCGAGGCGAGCGCGGCTTACAGCTTCTCGACCTGGAGGAAGTCAAGCTCGACCGGCGTCTCGCGGCCGAAGATGCTGACGAGGACCTTGACCTTGTTGCGCTCGGGGTTGACCTCGTCGACCGTGCCGATGAACTCGGCGAACGGCCCGTCCGTGACGCGGACGCTCTGGCCCTTCGTGAACGCGACCCGGAACTTCGGCGTCTCGACGCCCATGTGCCGGAGGATCTGCTTGACCTCGTTCTCGTCGAGCGGGATCGGCTCGCTCCGGACGCCCGGGATGTTCGCCCCGCCGACGAAGCTCGTCACGCCCGGGGTGTTCCGGACGACGAACCAGCTGTCAGGGTCGAGGATCATCTCGACGAGGACGTAGCCGGGGTAGACCTTCTTCTGGACGGTGTGCCGCTGGCCCTGGCGGATCTCGATCTCGTCCTCCATCGGGACGAGGACCTGGAAGATCCGATCCTCCATGCCCATCGACTCGATCCGGTGCTCGAGGTTGGCCTTGACCTTGTTCTCGTAGCCGGAGTACGTGTGAATGACGTACCAGCGCTTGTCCGTCTTCGTCTCGGCCGTCTGCTGCTCGGTCATCATCGCCCCCGCCCTAGCCTGACCGTGCGAGGAAGCCGACGGCGTTCTGGAAGACGCTGTCGAGCACGGTGATGTAGATGCCGACGGCGAGGCTGACGGCAAAGACGAGCACGGTCAGATTGCGGGTCTGCTCCCGCGTAGGCCACGAGACCTTCTTCAGCTCTGACCACGCCTCGTCGATGAAGCGGCGAATGCGACTCACGTCGGATGTTCTTCTTTCAACTACTTGGCGCGACGACGTTCAGATCTCCCGACGACCGAGGCGACGCTGCGCGAGCGGTCGGCCGGAGGATGGCAGGGGCGATAGGACTCGAACCTACAACCGCTGGTTTTGGAGACCAGTGCTCTGCCAATTGAGCTACACCCCTGCGGCGCCCGCCGCTACTTTGCCTCGCGGTGAAGCGTGTGACGGCGGTCCCGGGGACAGTACTTCATCAGCTCGATCCGGTTCGGATCGTTCTTCTTGTTCTTGCGGGTCGAGTAGGTCCGCTCCTTGCACTCGGTGCAGGCGAGCTGGATCACCGGCCGGGCTTCGACTCTGGCCATCTCGTCCCTACTCGGTGATCGTGACGATGGCGCCGGCGCCGACGGTCCGGCCACCCTCGCGGATGGCGAAGCGCTGGCCGATCTCGAGGGCGATCGGGGTGATGAGCTCGACGGTCATCTCGACGTTGTCGCCGGGCATGATCATCTCGGCTCCCTCGGGCAGGCCGATCGAGCCCGTGACGTCCGTCGTCCGAAGGTAGAACTGCGGCCGGTAGCCGTTGTAGAAGGGCGTATGGCGGCCGCCCTCCTCCTTCGTCAGGACGTAGACCTGGGCGCTGAACTTCGTGTGCGGC
>DASWSI010000185.1:0-20588 GCA_036402715.1 Candidatus Limnocylindrales bacterium | reverse complement strand
GCCGCACACGAAGTTCAGCGCCCAGGTCTACGTCCTGACGAAGGAGGAGGGCGGCCGCCATACGCCCTTCTACAACGGCTACCGGCCGCAGTTCTACCTTCGGACGACGGACGTCACGGGCTCGATCGGCCTGCCCGAGGGCGCCGAGATGATCATGCCCGGCGACAACGTCGAGATGACCGTCGAGCTCATCACCCCGATCGCCCTTGAGATCGGCCAGCGCTTCGCCATCCGCGAGGGTGGCCGGACTGTCGGCGCCGGCGCCATCGTCACGATCACCGAGTAGGGACGAGATGGCAAAGCAGCGGATCAGGATCCGCCTCAAGGCCTACGACCACCGGCTGCTCGATCAGTCGGCGGCGCAGATCGTCGAGACCGCCCAGCGCACCGGCGCTGACGTCGTCGGTCCCGTGCCGCTGCCTACCCGGATCGAGAAGTTCACCGTGCTGCGCTCGCCGTTCATCGACAAGGACAGCCGGGAGCAGTTCGAGATCCGGACCCACAAGCGCCTCGTCGACATCCTCGACCCCTCGTCGAAGACCGTCGACGCACTGATGCGGCTCAGCCTCGCAGCTGGCGTCGACATCGAGATCAAGATGTGATGACGCGCACGCTGATCCAACCCGCTGGCGGCGTTGTCGCCTGCGCTCCTCGCTCACGCACGTTCGCGTGCGCTCGCTCCGGTGCTCGGCTCCGCCTTGCCTTCGGGCCGGCTGAGCGTGCGCTGAGGAATCGATGATGGGGATCGGACTCATCGGCCGCAAGGTCGGCATGACGCAGGTCTTCCAGGACGACGGCACGATGGTGGGCGTCAGCGTGCTCGCGATCACGCCGAACACCGTCACCCGGCTGCGGACGCTCGATCGCGACGGCTACACGGCCGTTCAGCTCGGCGCGGACGGCGGCCCGAAGCAGACGAAGCCCGTGGTCGGCCAGCTCAAGGCGCTGCCCGGCGGCGGTGCCTCGCTCGGAACGTTCCGCGAGTTCCGCGTCGACGGCGTCGACGACTACACGCTCGGCCAGACGCTGTCCGTCGGCGACCTGTTCGCACCCGGCGACATCGTCGACGTGACCGGCGTCTCGAAGGGCAAGGGTTTCGCCGGCGTCATCAAGCGCCACAACTTCAAGCGCGGTCCGAAGACCCACGGCTCCGACCACCACCGCGCCCCGGGCTCGATCGGGCCGGGCACGACACCGGGGCGCGTCTATCGCGGCCTCCGGATGGCGGGTCACATGGGCGACGAGCGCTCCACCATCAAGAAGCTCCGCGTCGTGCGGACGGACCCCGAGCGCAACCTGCTGCTCGTCAAGGGGACCCTGCCCGGCGCACGCGGCTCGCTGATCATCGTGAAGAAGGCCTGACGATGCCGCAGACCACCCTCTACGACCGCAACGGCGCCTCCGTCGGCAGCGTCGAGCTGAGCGACGCGCTGTTCGCCGCACCCGTCAACGAAGGCGTCCTCCACCAGGTCGCGACCGCGCAGCTCGCGGCGCGGCGGACGGGGACGCACGACACGAAGACGCGCGGCGAAGTCCGCGGCGGCGGCAAGAAGCCGTACCGCCAGAAGGGCACCGGCCGCGCCCGCCAGGGTTCGCGAACCGCGCCGCATTACCGCGGCGGCGGTGCCGTGTTCGGGCCGCATCCGCGCTCGTACGAGCAGCGTCTCCCGCGCAAGATGCGCCGGCTCGCGCTGCGCGGCGCGCTGACGGCGAAGTTCGGTGACGAGGCGATCCGGGTCATCGACACGTTCGGGCTCGAGGCGATCGCGACGAAGGGCTTCGTCGCCGTGCTCGCGGCGCTCGAGGCACGCGGCCGAATCCTCGTCGTCGCTCCGGCGGTGGACGAGCGGCTGCGCCTGTCGACCCGCAACCTGCCGACCGTGGACGTCATCCTCGCCGACTCGCTCAACGTCGTCGACCTGCTGAACGCGGACGTCGTCCTCATCGAGCAGCCGGCACTCGCCCGGATGGAAGCCGTCTACGGCGACGCTGCCGCGACGACCCAGGAGGTCTCCGCATGAGCGCGCTGACCGCCCCCGAGATCATCCTCCGACCCGTCATCAGCGAGAAGTCGATCGACGAGTCCGGTCGCGGCAAGTACACGTTTGCCGTCCACGACGACGCGAACAAGATCCAGATCAAGGCCGCGGTCGAGGAGCTCTACCGCAAGGAGAACGTCACGGTCGTCTCCGTCAACGTCCTCACGACGAAGGCGAAGGAGAAGCGACGCGGGACGCGGCGCGGCCGGATCGTCGGCCACACGACGCCGTGGCGCAAGGCGATCGTCACCCTGGCTCCCGGCCAGAAGATCGAATTCTTCGAGGGGGTCTGAGCAATGCCGTTGCGTGACTACAAGGCGACCTCTCCGGGCCGCCGGGCGATGACTCGGTCGACGTTCGAGGAGATCACGACCAAGGAGCCGTACAAGCCGCTCCTCGAGTCGCAGGTCCGTGGCTCCGGGCGGAACAATGCCGGCCGAATGACCGTTCGCCATCGCGGCGGCGGCGAGAAGCAGCATTACCGCCGCATCGACTTCAAGCGGGACAAGCTCGGCGTGCCGGCTCGGCTGGCGACGATCGAGTACGACCCGAACCGATCAGCCCGGATCGGCCTGCTCCACTACCGGGACGGCGAGAAGCGCTACATGCTCCTCCCGCACGGCCTGAAGGTCGGCGACGTCATCGTCGCGGGACCGGAGGCGGAGGCCCGGGTCGGCAACGCGCTGCCGATCGCGAACATCCCGCTCGGCACGACGATCCACAACATCGAGCTCGTCCCCGGCAAGGGCGGCCAGATCGTCCGCTCGGCGGGCGTCTCGGCCCAGCTCCTCGCGAAGGAAGGCGAGCACGCGCAGGTGCGGCTGCCCTCCGGCGAGGTCCGCCGGATCAGCATCAAATGCATGGCCACCGTCGGCCAGGTCAGCAATCTCGACCACGAGAACCAGAACCTCGGCAAGGCCGGCCGGGCCCGCCACATGGGCCAGCGACCGGAAGTCCGCGGTGTCGTCATGAACCCACGCGACCATCCGCACGGCGGCGGCGAGGGCAAGTCCCCCACGGGGATGCCGCCCAAGACGCCGTGGGGCAAGCCGGCCATGGGCTACCGCACCCGGCGGGCGAAGACGACCGGACGACTGATCGTCCGATCGCGCCACCGGAAATAGCGGGAGGTAGGAGAGCATGTCCCGTTCCATCAAGAAGGGTCCGTTCATCGAGCTGCGCCTGCAGGGCCGGATCGAGGAGATGAACCGCCGCAACGAGCGCAAGGTCGTGAAGACCTGGTCTCGCGCGTCCGTCATCTTCCCGACGTTCATCGGTCACACGGTCGGCGTCTACAACGGCAAGAAGCACATCCCGGTCTACGTGACCGAGAACATGGTCGGCCACCGTCTCGGCGAGTTCGCCCCGACCCGCAACTACCGCGGGCACGGGAAGAGCACCGAGCGGTCGGCGGCGCTGAAGTAGGGGCCTGCCGACGATGCGTGTTTCCGCTACCGCCAGATACCTTCGCGGCTCGACCCGCAAGGCCCGCCTCGTCACGAGGGCGATCAAGGGCAAGCGCGTCGAGGAGGCGATCGCCATCCTCCAGTTCATGCCGCAGCACGCGGCGAAGGACATCGCTCGCGTCCTCAAGAGCGCGGCCGCGAACGCGGAGAACAACCACAACCTGTCGGTCGAGGACCTCGTGATCGCGGACGCGATCGCGGACGAGGGGCCCACGATCAAGCGCTGGCGGGAGCGCGCCCAGGGTCGCGCGTTCGCGATCCACAAGCCAATGACGCACATCACCATCACCGTCGCGGACCGGGAGGCCTGAGCATGGGACACAAGGTCCATCCGTACGGCTTCCGCCTGGGTGTCTCGCGCACCTGGACCGCGAAGTGGTACGCGGACAAGGAGTACACGACCCTCCTCCAGGAGGACATCGCCATCCGCAAGATGGTCGACAAGCGGCTCGCCAACGCGAGCGTCAGCCAGGTCGAGATCGAGCGGGGCATCAACCACGTCACGGTCACGGTCCACACGGCCAAGCCGGGGATCGTCATCGGCAAGGGCGGCCAGAACGTCGAGGTCCTGCGCCAGCAGATCGGTGCGCTCTCGAAGCGCAAGGTCAAGCTGGAGATCAAGGAGATCCGCCAGCCGGAGCTGGACGCGCACCTCGTCGCCATGAACATCGCCCAGCAGCTGAGCCGGCGGATCGCCTTCAAGAAGGCGATGAAGCAGGCGATCCAGCGCTCGATGAAGGCCGGCGCGAAGGGCGTCCGGATCGCGGTCGCGGGACGCCTCGGTGGCTCGGAGATGGGCCGTCGCGAATGGGACCGGGAAGGCCGAATCCCGCTCGGTACGCTCCGCGCCGACATCAGCTACGGCCAGATCCACGCCCACACGACGTACGGCCGCATCGGCGTCAAGGTCTGGATCTACCGCGGCGACATCGCTCCCGAGCGGACGCCGGCGCGTGACGCCGTTCCGGCCGCCACCGCCGGACAGGGGGTGTAGCCGTGCTCATGCCCCGTCGGGTCAAGCATCGGAAGGTCATGCGCGGTCGCATGTCCGGCCTCGCCAAGGGCGGCCACACGGTCGCGTTCGGCGAGTACGGCCTCGCGACCCAGGAGCCGGCCTGGATCACGAGCCGGCAGATCGAGGCGGCCCGACGCGCGATGACGCGCTCCGTCAAGCGCGGCGGCAAGATCTGGATCCGCGTCTTCCCGGACAAGCCGGCGACGAAGAAGCCCGCGGAGACCCGGATGGGCTCCGGCAAGGGCGCGCCGGACCATTGGGTCGCGGTCGTGAAGCCCGGCCGAATCCTCTTCGAGATGGCCGGCGTCGCCCACGCCGAGGCCGTCGAGGCGATGCGCCTCGCCGCGCACAAGCTGCCGGTCGCGACGCGCGTCGTGTCGCGTGACGAAGGGCGGGAGTGACGATGGACATCGACAAGGTCCGGGCACTGTCGGACGCCGAGCTCGAGACCGCGCTTCGGGATGCGAAGCAGGACCTCTGGCAGACGCGCTTCGCCCTGTCGACCCGGCAGCTCAAGGACTACAGCGCAATCCCGCAAACGCGGCGAACGATCGCGCGGATCCTCACCGTCCAGCGAGAGCGGCTCACCGAGCGCGCTCGGACGGCGTGACGGAGATCACGCGATGACAGGAGCAACACCAGTGCAGGGCAAGCGGAAGACGAAAGTCGGCCGCGTCGTCAGCGACAAGATGGACAAGACGATCGTCGTGTCCGTCGAGCGGCTGGCACGCCACCGGCTCTACAAGCGGGTTGTCCGCTTGACGACGAAGTTCAAGGCGCACGACGAGGCGAACGACGCGCACGTCGGCGACACCGTGCTCATCGAGGAGTCGCGGCCGCTCTCGGCGACGAAGCGCTGGCGGCTGCTCGAGATCGTCCAGCGAGCCGGTGACCACGGCCTCCCCGGCGAGATGATCACCGAGGAAGCCGAGACGTCCGAGGCGATCCACGCCGCCGCACACCCCGGCCGCGTACACGCCGCGCACAGCGACGCCGACGCCACGGGTGACGAGCCCGGCACCGCCGAGGGCGGCGCGGAATGATCCAACCCCAGTCCCGCCTCAAGGTCGCCGACAACACCGGTGCCCGCACGATCCAGTGCATCCGGATCATGGGCCGCTCGCTGAAGACGAGCGCCGGGGTGGGGGACGTCATCATCGCCAGCGTCAAGCAGGCGATCCCGAACGCCGCCGTCAAGAAGGGCGACGTCGTTCGTGCCGTCGTCGTCCGGACGACCAAGGAGTACGGCCGCTCGGACGGCAGCTACATCCGGTTCGACGAGAACGCCGCCGTGCTCATCAACAACCAGGGAAACCCGCGCGGAACCCGCATCTTCGGACCGGTCGCGCGCGAGCTTCGGGATCGGAACTACATGAAGATCGTGTCACTCGCGCCGGAGGTCCTCTGATGGCGCGCCAATACCAGACCGAGCGGGCGACGAAGGTCCCCGAGATCCGCAAGGGCGACACCGTCGTCGTCCTGGCCGGGAAGGATTCCGGCAAGCGCGGCGTCGTGGAGCGCGTGATCCAGTCGACGGCCGGGCCGAGCGCCGGCCGGAGCGCCTACCGGCGCGGCTCGAGCGGCGGCGGCATCTCGCTCGTCGTCGAGGGCCTGAACATCGCGAAGCGGCACACCAAGGCCCGCCAGACGTCGAGCGCGACGGACCGGATGCCGAAGATGCAGCAGGGAGGGATCCTCGATCTCGCCCAGCCGCTGCCCGTCGGCAAGGTCATGCTCGTCTGCCCGAAGTGCGACCAGCCGACGAGGATCGCGCACACGACCCTCGACAACGGCAGCCGCATCCGCGTCTGCAAGCACTGCGGCGAGCCGCTCGAATCGAGGCAGTCATGACGACCCGCCTCCAGGAGCGGTACCGGGCCGAGGTTGTCCCGGCGCTCCAGAAGCAGTTCGAGTACAGCAACCCGATGCAGGTCCCGGGCGTCACGAAGGTCGTCGTCAACATCGGCCTCGGAGAAGCGCTGTCGAACGCGAAGGCGCTCGACGCCGCAGTCGGCGACCTGACGCTCATCACCGGCCAGAAGCCGATCGTCACCAAGGCGAAGAAGTCGATCGCCCAGTTCCGCGTCCGGACGGGCAACTCGATCGGCGCCAAGGTCACGCTCCGCGGCGACCGGATGTGGGACTTCCTCGACCGATTCACGACCCTCGCCCTGCCCCGCATCCGCGACTTCCGCGGCGTTCCGGGGCGCTCGTTCGACGGGCGCGGCAACTTCACGCTCGGCCTCCGGGAGCAGCTCGCGTTCCCCGAGATCGAGTACGACAAGGTGGACCGTCTCCGCGGGCTGGAGATCAGCATCGTGACGACGGCGAAGACCGACGAGGAGTCGAAGCGTTTGCTCGAGCTCCTCGGCATGCCCTTCGCCGGCTAGGCGCGGGGAGGAGTCACATGGCCAAGAAATCGATGATCGCAAAGGCAAAGCGAACGCCGAAGCATCCCGTGCAGGCGTATCACCGCTGCACGGTCTGCGGGCGGCCGCGCGCCTTCATCCGCCGCTTCGGGCTCTGCCGGATCTGCTTCCGCGAGCGAGCGCTCGTCGGCGAGCTGCCCGGCGTGACGAAGTCGAGCTGGTAGGAAGACCAACATGAACATCTCCGATCCGATCGCGGACATGCTGACCCGCGTCCGCAACGCATCGCGCGCCCGCCACACCGAGGTCGTCGTACCGGCCTCGCGAACGAAGCGCGAGATCGCCCGCATCCTCAAGGACGAAGGCTTCATCGCCGACTTCAGCGAGGAGCAGGAGGGACCGGGCACGGTTCTCCACCTGACGCTCAAGTACGTCGACGGCAAGGCGCCCGTCGTCTCCGGGCTGAAGCGGATCAGCAAGCCCGGGCTGCGCGTCTACGCCCGCAAGACCGATATCCCCCGCGTCCTCGGTGGGCTCGGGATCGTCATCGTCAGCACGAGCCAGGGGATCATGACCGGCGCGCAGGCCCGCAAGGCCCAGCTCGGCGGCGAAGTCCTGGCCTACGTCTGGTAGGCGCGAATGTCACGAATCGGTCGCCTGCCAATCGCCGTTCCGTCCGGTGTCGACGTCGCCATCGACGGCCGCCGGCTGACCGTCAAGGGCCCGCGTGGCCAGCTCACCCGTGAGCTCCACCCGGACATGACGGTCAACCGCGAGGACGCCACCCTCGTCGTCACGCGGCCGACGGAGCAGAAGCACCACAAGCAGCTCCACGGGCTGACCCGGACGCTCGTCAACAACATGGTCGTCGGCGTCACGGCCGGCTACCGGAAGCCGCTCGAGATCACGGGCGTCGGCTACCGCGCCGCGCTCGTCGGCAAGAAGCTCCAGCTCAACCTGGGCTACAGCCATCCGATCGAGATCGACCCGCCGTCCGGGATCACGTTCGAGGTCGAGAACCCGACGCACCTCGCGGTCGTCGGCATCGACAAGGAGCTCGTCGGCCAGATCGCGGCGCGCGTTCGATCGACGCGCAAGCCCGAGCCGTACAAGGGCAAGGGCGTCAAGTACGCCGGCGAGCGCATCCGCCGCAAGGCCGGCAAGGCCGGCAAGATCGGCGGCAAGAAGTAATGACCGAGGTTTCCACGCGACCATGACGCAGCTCGCCTCCCGCGGCGGGGCACGCCAGAAGCGCCACGTCCGGATCCGGCTCCATCTCGAGGGATCCGGGTCGCGGCCGCGGCTGGCCGTCTTCCGCAGCATCAACCACATCTACGCCCAGGTGATCGACGACGCGACCGGCAAGACGCTCGCGTCGGCATCCACCGTCGAGAAGGAGCTTCGCGGATCGAAGCAGACGAAGACGGACGAGGCAAAGCTCGTCGGTCGCCTGGTCGCCGAACGGGCGAAGGCCGCCGGCGTCGAGCGCGTCGTCTTCGACAGGGCCGGGTTCCGGTACCACGGGCGCGTCAGGTCGCTCGCCGATGCCGCCCGCGAAGCCGGCCTCGAGTTCTGAGAGGAGCACCACCAGTTGGCCAGAATTGACCCGAACAAGCTCTCCCTCGAGGAGCGCGTCGTCCAGATCAACCGCGTCGCGAAGGTCGTCAAGGGCGGGCGGCGCTTCAGCTTCAGCGCGGTCGTCGTCGTCGGCGACGGCGCGGGCCACGTCGGTGCCGGCCTCGGCAAGGCCGGCGAGGTTCCCGAGGCGATCCGGAAGGGCGTCGAGGACGCCAAGAAGCACATCATCCGGATTCCGATGGTCGGGACGACGATCCCGCACGAGGTCCACATGCAGTTCAGCGCGAGCAGGGTGATGCTGAAGCCTGCCTCGCAGGGCACGGGCGTCATCGCCGGCGGAGCCGTCCGCGCCGTCCTCGAGGCGGCGGGCGTGCGCGACATCCTGTCGAAGACGCACGGCTCGACGAACCCCGTCAACGTCACCCAGGCCACGATCGAGGCCCTTCGCAGCCTCCGCTCTGCCGCCGACGTGGCGGCGCAGCGCGGGACGAGGATCCGCCTCTGGATCTCCGGCCAGCCGCCGGAGATCGGGGAGGTCCCGAGTGGCCGGTAAGCTTCGGGTGACCCAGGTCAAGAGCACGATCAGCCACATCGCCCGCAACCGCGGGACGATCCGCGCGCTCGGGCTGAAGGGGATCGGTGACACGGTCCTCGTGAACGACAACGATGCGACCCGCGGCATGGTCCGCGCCGTGCGATTCCTCGTGACCGTCGAGGAAGTGGCCGCGTCGGACGCGACCGCGACGACTCCGGAGAGGCGACGACCATGAAGCTCCACGATCTGAAGCCCGCGGAGGGCTCGCGCCAGTCGCGAATGCGCGTCGGCCGCGGCATCGCGGCGGGCAAGGGCAAGACCGCCGGCCGCGGGACCAAGGGCCAGAAGGCTCGAGCCGGCGGCTCGATTCCGCCGTGGTTCGAGGGCGGCCAGACGCCGCTCCACATGCGGATCCCGAAGCTGCGCGGCTTCAAGAACAAGTTCAAGGTCGACTACGAGGTCGTCAACCTCGGCGACATCGCGCGGCTGCTCGAGGCCGGTCGCTTCGAGTCCGGCGACATGCCGTCCGGCGCGACGAAGCCGAAGACGCCGGCGCCGATCACGGTCAACGCCGAGATCCTCAAGGACGTCGGCCTCGTCCGATCCGTCAAGAAGCCGCTCAAGGTCCTCGGCGGTGGCGCGGAGCTCTCCACGCCGCTCTTCGTCGTCGCTGACGCGTTCAGCCGCTCCGCCGTCACGAAGATCGAGGGCGCCGGCGGGACCGTGTCCGTGCTCGAGGTGCCGACGAAGCCGCGTCCGGCCATCGGCGTGACTCGCGATGGCGGGGCCGGCGAGACCGATGCCGGTGCGACCGGGGCGACCGACGGCGCAGCCACCGGACGACGCGCAGGCACGAAGCCGCCGAAGGCCAGCCCGGCTCGTCCAGCCGCGGCTCCGAAGGCCGAGGCGACCGAATCCGGCAAGCCGGCCGAACGCGGTTCGGCGGAGCGACCGGCCGCAGGCCGTCGTTCGCGGCCACCCGTTGCGAGCGCCGCAGACGCGGAAGCGGCCGCCGAGTCCGAGGCCGCGACCGAGGTCGCGTCGGATGACTCGTCAACGGCTGTCGCGCCGGCGGGCGATCTCGCGACCCCGACGGCCGTTGCCGACGCGATCGGCGCCCCTTCGGCGGACGAGTCCGTGGCTGACGATGGCGAGGCCGGGCCAACGTCCTCCGAGGGCTGATCGTGTTCGAGTCACTGCTCAACGCGTTCCGGGCGCCGGACATCCGCCGGCGGATCCTCTACGTCCTCGGCATCCTCATCGTCTTCCGGTTTCTCGCCCACGTCCCCGTTCCGGGCGTCGACAAGGCGCAGCTCCAGAGCTTCTTCCAGGGGAACCCGCTCTTCGGGCTGCTCGACCTCTTCTCCGGCGGCGGGTTGTCGAACTTCTCCGTCGTGGGTCTCGGGGTCAACCCGTACATCAACGCCTCGATCATCATGCAGCTGATGACGGGCGTCATCCCGTCGCTCCAGTCGCTCAGCCGCGAGGGTGAGTACGGGCGCAACAAGATCAACCAGTACACCCGCTACCTGTCCGTCCCGATGGCGATGCTCCAGGCGTACGGGTTCCTCGCCCTGCTCAACTCCCAGAACATCCTGACCGGGACGTTCAGCCTGTCGAGCTTCACGACCCTGACCCAGATCGCGACGCTCACCGCGGGCTCGATCGCGCTCATGTGGCTCGGCGAGCTCATCACGGAGAAGGGGATCGGCAACGGGATCAGCTTCATCATCTTCGCCGGCATCGTGAGCCGGGCGCCGACCGCGCTCCAGGGCTTCGCCCAGACGCCGAACCTGACCTCGCTGATCCTCTTCGCGATCATCGGCATCACGGCGGTCGCGGTGATCATCTACATCCAGGAGGGGCAGCGCCGGATCCCGATCCAGTACGCGAGCCGCGTGCGCGGGCGTCGGATGTACCAGGGTGGGCAGACGTTCCTGCCGCTCCGGGTCAACCAGGCCGGCGTGATCCCGATCATCTTCGCGGTCAGCATCCTGCTGTTCCCGCGCCAGATCGCGTCGTACTTCGCGACGAGCAACGTCAAGGTCGTCGCCGACATCGCGACCGGCATCGTCAACTTCTTCAGCGACCGCGGGCTGCCGTACGTGCTGCTCTACTTCCTGCTGACCGTCGGGTTCACGTACTTCTACACGGCATTCACGTTCAAGCCGGACGAGACGGCCGAGCAGCTCCGGAAGAACGGCGGCTTCATCCCGGGGATTCGGCCCGGCCGGCCGACACAGGATTACCTTGCCCGGGTCGTGTTCCGGATCACGGTCGCCGGCGCACTGTTCCTCGGGCTCATCGCGGTCGCGCCGGCGGTCGCGGGGATCATCTTCCCGGACCTGTCCGGGATCGCCCTCGGTGGCACGGGGTTGCTCATCGTCGTCAGCGTCGTGGTCGAGACGATGAAGCAGATCGAGGCGCAGCTGATGATGCGCAACTACGAAGGCTTCATCCGGTGAGGTCGGCGGCCCTCGCGGGTCATCGCGGCGTCGGCATCGCGGCGCGCTCGCTCACGCGCGCACGGGTGCGCCGCGGCGTCGGCGTCGCCGACGGTTCTCGGGAGGGTGCCCTCTTTCGGGCGACACCGTCGTGACGGTCATCGTCCTCCTCGGTGCACCGGGAGCGGGGAAGGGGACACAGGCGGCAATCCTCTGCCAGCGTCTCGGGATTCCCCACATCGCGACCGGCGACCTCTTCCGCGATGCGCTCCGGCAGGGCACCGCGATCGGCCGCGACGCGCGCCGCTACATGGACCGCGGGCAGCTCGTTCCCGACGACATCACGATCCGGATGCTGCTGGAGCGCCTCGACGAGCCTGATGCGGCCGGCGGCGCGATCCTCGACGGCTTCCCCCGGACGCGCGCACAGGCCGAGGCGCTCGACGCGGCGCTGGCCGAGCGTCACTCGCGGGTCGACCGGGCGCTCGAGATCGAGGTTCCCTCGGATGATCTCGTCAAGCGGATGGCGGGTCGCTGGATCTGCGAGGCCGCCGGTCACGTCTACCACGAGACGGCGAACCCGCCGCGCGTCCCCGGCATCTGCGACATCGACGGGTCGCGGCTCGTCCAGCGCGCGGACGACGAGGTCGCAACGATCCGGGCCCGGCTGGCGCAGCAGCTGGGTGCCCTGAACGACGTCGTCGAGTACTACGGCAAGCGCGGGATCCTCCGACGGGTCGACGGCCGGCAGCCGATCGCGGACGTCAACATCGCCCTCCTCGGCGAGCTCGATCCGCCCGTCCGCGAGGTGGTCCCGTGATCACCCGCAAGTCCCGCCAGGAGATCGACCGAATGCGGCGCGCCGGTCGCCTCGTCGCGGAAGTCCTCGCGCTCGTCGAATCGGAGCTGCGTGCCGGTGTCACGACGGGACACCTGGACCAGCTCGCGGAGAAGCACATCCGCGCTGCGGGCGCCACGCCGTCGTTCAAGGGCTACGGCGATCGCCGCAACCCGTTTCCCGCGTCGCTCTGCATCTCGATCGATGACGAGGTCGTTCACGGCATTCCGGGCGGCCGGCCGATCAAGGACGGCCAGATCGTCTCCGTCGACGCCGGCGCGATCGTCGAGGGCTGGCACGGCGACGGGGCGCGGACGTTCCTCGTCGGAGCTCATCCACCCGAGGCGGAGAAGCTCGTCGAGACGACCCGCCGCGCGATGATGGCCGGGATCGCCGCGGCGGTTCCAGGCGCGCGGATCGGCGACATCTCGGCCGCCATCGAGGACGTCGCCATGCCCGGCGGCTACGGGATCGTTCGCCAGTTCGTGGGCCACGGCATCGGCACGGAGATGCACGAGGACCCCCAGGTGCCGAACTACCGGGCGGGCCCGAAGGGCACCCAGCTTGCCGCCGGGATGTGCCTCGCGATCGAGCCGATGCTCACGCTCGGCGGCCACGAGGTGGCGGTCAAGCCCGACGGCTGGACGATCGTCACCCGCGACGGCTCCCTCGCCGCCCACTTCGAGCACACGATCGCGATAACGGACAACGGTCCAGAGATCCTGACGACCGTATGACGACGATGGCACGACGAGCTCGCAGGCGGGGACCGGGAGCCCACGACCGAGCCATCGGTCAGCGCCGGTTTGCCCGGAATGGGGCTCTTCTGGTACGCTACGCGTTCGTGTGTCGGCCCTGTCCGGGCCGGCACTCGTCGTGAGAAAGGGAAGCATCGACGCCTGTGGCCAAAAAGGACGCCATCGAAGTTGAGGGCACGGTCATCGAGCCGCTCCCGAACACGATGTTTGCCGTCGAGCTCGAGAATGGCCACCGCGTCCTCGCCCACATCAGCGGCAAGCTCCGGATGAACTTCATCCGGATCCTGCCCGGCGACCGCGTCCGCGTGGAGCTGTCGCCCTACGACCTGACCCGCGGTCGGATCACCTACCGCCTGAAGTAACCACACCACACCAGACCGCTACGCGGACGAGGATCGAGTGAAAGTCAGAGCCTCCGTCAAGGCCCGCTGCGACAACTGCAAAGTGATCCGTCGGCACGGCACGGTCATGGTCATCTGCACCAACCCGAAGCACAAGCAACGGCAGGGGTAACCGATGGCACGGATCGCCGGCGTCGACATTCCGCGTGAGAAGCGGGTCGAGATCGCCCTTACCTACATCTACGGCCTCGGTCTCCCGACCAGCCAGAAGATCCTGACCCAGACGAACATCAACCCGGACACGCGTGTCCGCGACCTCACCGAGGAGCAGGTCAACCGGCTCCGGGAGCTCATCGACCGGCGGTACAAGGTCGAGGGCGACCTCCGCCGCGAGGTTGCGCTCAACATCAAGCGACTGATCGAGATCGGCTCCTATCGCGGGCTCCGTCACCGGCGCAACCTGCCGGTCCGCGGTCAGCGGACGAAGACCAACGCTCGCCAGCGGCGCGGACCGAAGAAGACGGTCGGCGTGCGGCGCAAGAAGTAACGAGGGACCTCGAGACGCATGGCTGAACGGAAGAAGCCCGTCAAGCAGCGACGGCGCGAGAAGAAGAACGTGCCGCAGGGACACGTCCACATCCAGGCGACGTTCAACAACACGATCATCACGATCACGGACCTGTCCGGCGCGGTGATCAGCTGGGGCTCCGCCGGCGTGGCCGGCTTCAAGGGCTCCCGCAAGAGCACGCCGTACGCCGCCGCGCAGTCCGCCGAGGGCGCCGCGCGCCGCGCGATGGAGCACGGCATGCGGCAGGTCGAGGTCTACGTCAAGGGCCCGGGCGCCGGGCGCGAGCAGGCCGTCCGCTCTCTCCAGTCCGCCGGCCTCGAGGTCTCCGCAATCACCGATGTCACCCCAACCCCGCACAACGGCTGCCGCGCTCCCAAGCGGCGCCGGGTCTAGCGAGTAACCGATGGCCCGATACAGCGCTTCTGTCTGCCGAATCTGCCGCCGCGAAGGCGCCAAGCTCTTCTTCAAGGGCACCCGTTGCTATACCAAGAAGTGCTCGTTCGAGCGGCGCCCGTCGCCACCCGGACAGCACGGCGTCCGCCGCCGCAAGGTGGGGGAGTACGGGCTCCAGCTCCGTGAGAAGCAGAAGGTCCGCAAGACCTACGGCGTCCTCGAGCGGCAGTTCCGGAACTACTTCGTCGATGCCGAAGCCCGGCCCGGCGTGACCGGCGAGTCGCTTCTCCGGTCGCTCGAGCTCCGCCTCGACAACGTCGTCTACCGGATGGGCTTCGCGCCCTCCCGGCCGTCGGCCCGCCAGCTCGTCGGGCACGGCCACTTTGCCGTCAACGGCCGTCCCACCAACATCCCCTCGTTCCAGCTCAAGCCGGGCGATCGGATCGAGGTTCGGGAGGCGCACAAGACCCGCGAGCCGTTCAAGGTTGTCAAGGAGACGCTCCGCTCACACCAGGGGCCTGAGTGGGTCAGCGTCGACGCCGCCAAGCTCGGCGGAACCGTCATCGATGTTCCCCGCCGCGACCAGATGCCGCTCGATCTCAACGAGCAGCTCGTGGTCGAGTACTACTCGAGGTAAGCCGCGCTCATGATCGAACTCGAGAACCCGCAGATCGAGCCCGTCGAGGAAGTCGGGACGTACGCAAAGTACGAGGCCGGCCCTCTCCAGGCCGGCTACGGCGTGACGCTCGGCAACGCGATCCGGCGCGTCCTGCTGTCGTCGCTTGAAGGCGCGGCGGTCACCTCTGTCCAGATCCGTGACGTCTACCAGGAGTTCTCGACGATCCCGGGCGTCAAGGAAGACGTCACCCAGATCGTCCTGAACGTCAAGAAGCTCCGCCTGAAGAGCTTCGCGACCCATCCGGTCCAGCTCCGCCTCATCAAGAGCGGCGCCGGCGCCGTGACGGCCGGCGACATCGCCGAGTCCGCCGACGTCGAGATCGTCAACCCGGAGCTCCTCCTCATGACGCTCGACACGGACGACGTGACGATCGAGGTCGACCTCACGGTCGAGAAGGGCGTCGGCTACCTGGGCGCCGAGCGCGCAGAGGCGCTGCCGATCGGCGTGATCGCGGTCGATGCGATCTTCACCCCGGTCCGCAAGGTCAACTACTGGGTCGAGAGCATGCGGGTCGGTCAGATGACCAACTACGACAAGCTCACGATCGAGATCGAGACGGACGGAACGATCACCCCGGAGGAGGCGCTCAGCCGCTCCGCCGAGATCCTCGTCAACCAGTTCCGCCCGTTCATCACGATCGGGATGGCGGCGGCGCAGGTCGACCGTGCCGCGTCCGGTGTCCCGCAGCTTCCCCCGAACATGCTCGACATGCCGATCGAGGAGCTCGACCTGCCGATGCGGGCCTACAACTCCCTGAAGCGGAACAACATCGTCAAGGTCGGCCAGCTGCTTCAGCTCAAGGACGACGATCTCCTTCGGATGCGGAACTTCGGCAAGAAGTCCCTCGACGAGATGAAGGAGCGCCTCCGGATGCGCGGCTTCATCGTCCCCGAGACGGAGACCGACGGCCTCCTCGAGGGCGACGACGCGACCGATGGCTTCGACGACGAGGCGGAGTCCTGACCGATGGCGCATCGGATCGGCGGCCGCAAGCTCAGCCGGAAGCAGGGGCCGCGCATCGCCCTGTACAAGAACCTGACCGTGTCCGTTCTTCGCTACGAGCGGGTCAAGACGACCGAGGCGAAGGCCAAGGAGATCCGCGGCCGGGTCGAGCGGATGATCACGATCGCCAAGCGCGGCGACCTGAACGCCCGCCGAACGATCGTCTCCGAGTTCCCGAACGAGCCGCTCGTCGTGACGAAGCTCTTCGAGGAGATCGCCCCGAAGTACGCGGACCGGACGTCCGGCTACACCCGGATCGTCCGGATCGGGCAGCGGCAGGGCGACGCGGCCGAGATGGTTCAGATCGAGCTCGTCTGAACGTCGGCTGAGCACGACGCAGAGCAAGCAACCAACGAAGGTTGCCCGAAAGGGCACGCCGAGGCGCTATCGCGCAACGGTCGAATACGACGGGACGGACTTCGCGGGATTCCAGATCCAACCGAACGCGAGGACCGTCCAGGGTGAGCTCGAGGACGCGCTGGCCCGCCTCAGCGATGGGGCAAGGCGACGCGTCGACGGGGCAGGCAGGACCGATGCCGGAGTCCACGCCGCGGGGCAGGTGATCGGCTTCACCTACACCGGGCGGCTCCCGGGGCCGGAGCTGCTCGTGGCCCTCAACGGGATCCTCCCGCCGGATGTCGCGGTTCGCGATCTCCATCGGGCCCCGGCCGGGTTTCACCCGAGGCATGCGGCGCGGTACCGGGAGTATCGCTACACCGTCTGGAACGGGCCGCGCAGCCCGCTCCGCGAGCGAATGGCGTTCGCGGTTCGGGCCCCGCTCGACACCGCCGCGATGGAGCGGGCCGGGTCGGTCCTCGTTGGCCGGCACGACTTCAGCGCCTTCGGGGCGGCGGACCGCCAGCCGGTCCGGACCGTTCATTCGGTTCGGGTCCGGAGGACCGGTCGGGTCGTGACGATCGACGTCCGGGCCGATGCGTTCCTGCGGGGGATGGTGAGACGGATCGTCGCCCTCCTGCTGGAGGTCGGCATGGGACAACTTGACGACAGCGCGGTCGCGGCGGCACTTGCCGCTCGACGGCCGGCCCTCAACGGAGCCGCCGCTCCCGCGAGGGGACTCTGTCTCCGCCGCGTCGTCCTCGGACGGCGAACGGAGCGATCGATGGGAGAGCACGCAGCACGATGAACGCGAAGACCTACACGGCCCGCGAGAGCGAGATCGATCGGCGCTGGTTCGTCGTCGACGCGACGGACGAGACGCTCGGCCGTCTCGCGTCCCGGATCGCCGCCGTCCTCGAGGGCAAGCACAAGCCGACATACGCTCCGAACCTCGATTCGGGCGACTTCGTCGTCGTGCTCAACGCGGGCCGGATCTCGGTCACGAGCGACAAGCTCGAGAGCAAGCTCTACATCCGCCACAGCGGGTTTCCGCAGGGCTACAAGGAGGAGACCCTCGGCCATCTCCTCGAGCGGCGCCCGGAGGAGGTCATCCGGCGGGCCGTCAAGGGGATGCTGCCGCGGACGAAGCTCGGCGCGCAGCAGCTCCGCAAGCTGAAGGTTTACGCCGGCACGGACCACCCGCATCAGGCCCAGCGGCCGGAGCCGCTCGCCGCACAGGAGCCAAAACGATGACCGCTGCTTCGTTCTTCTCGGGAACCGGGCGCCGCAAGACGGCGATCGCCCGCGTCCGGCTGCTCCCCGGCGACGGCGACATGCTCGTCAACGGCCGGTCGCTCGTCGACCACTTCGGGAACGCCGTCAACGAGGCGGACCTTCGGCTTCCGTTCCGGGTCACCGGCACGGAGGGCCGCTACAACACGATGATCAAGGTCGAGGGTGGCGGCGTGACCGGCCAGGCCGGTGCGATCCGGCACGGGATCGCGCGAGCGCTGCTCGAGGTCGATCCCGAGACCAACCGGTTGCCACTCCGCCAGGCCGGCCTCCTCACGCGCGACCCGCGGATGAAGGAGCGGAAGAAGTACGGCCTCAAGCGAGCCCGGAAGGCGCCGCAGTACACGAAGCGGTAAGGGCCACACCTGGGGGCCGGTGGCGGCGTTGGCCGGTGCGCTCCTCGCTCATGGGCCTTGAAGCCCGCTCGCTTCGGTGCTCGCGACCGCCTTGCCCTCGACGCGCGATCTGCGCCGCTACAGTGACGAGATGAGCGTCACGAGCGAGCGCACCGCAACGCTGCGCGGCCGCGACCTCCTCTCGGCCGCGGACTTCTCGGCGCCTGAGGTGCTCCAGGTCTTCGAGACAGCGGCTCGGCTGAAGGCGGAGTTCGCCGTCGATCGGCGGCACCGCGAGCCGCCTCTGGCTGGCCGGACGCTCGCGATGCTGTTCCAGCGTCCAAGCCTCCGGACGCGGGTCACGTTCGAGGCCGGGATGACGCAGCTCGGCGGCCACGCGATCTACCTGACGAACGACGTCGTCCTCGGGGCGCGGGAGAGCGTCCGCGACGTGGCCCGGAACCTCGACCGCTTCGTCGACGCGATCGTCGCGCGGACGGGCCCCCACGAGGTCGTCACCGAGCTTGCCGCGCAGGCCGCGATCCCCGTCATCAACGGCCTGACGCTGCGCGAGCACCCGTGCCAGGCGCTCGCGGACCTGTTCACGCTCCGCGAGCGGTTCGGCCGGCTCGACGGTCTCGTCCTCGCCTTCGTCGGCGACGGCAACAACGTCTACCACTCGCTCGCGCTCCTCGGCGCGACGCTCGGGCTCGAGGTCCGGCTCGCCCATCCGGCCGGCTACGCACCGAACGACCGGATCGTCGACCGGGCGCGCGCGATCGCTGCATCGACCGGCGGAAGCCTCCAATTCGATCCCGATCCGCGCAGCGCGGTCCGCGGCGCCGACGTCGTGTACACCGATGCGTGGACCTCGATGGGCCAGGAGGCCGAGGCCGAGGAGCGGCGCGATGCCTTCGCGGGCTATCGTGTCGACGCGGCGCTGATGGCTGTCGCCGGGGGTGACGCGGTCGTCATGCACTGCCTGCCCGCGCACCGCGGCGAGGAGATCGACGCGGCGGTCATCGACGGCCCGCAGAGCATCGTCTTCGACCAGTCGGAGAACCGCCTGCACGTGCAGAAGGCGCTGCTCGTTGAGCTCCTCGCGGACAGGGAGGGAACCGCCGCATGACCGATGCGCTGTACGAGCACTACAAGGACGCTCTCCGTCTCGGGCACGTCGCCGCGCTGCGCGGCCGGCTCGACGCCGCGCTCGTCGCGTACGGCGACGCGGCACGCATCGCGCCTGACCGCGCGCTGCCGCACTCGAGCATGGGCCAGATCCTCCACCGTCTCGGCCGCCATGAGGAGGCGCTCGTGGCGTACGCCACGGCGCTCGATCGGGCGCCGCGAGACGAATCGGCGCTCGCCGGGCGGGCCGAGGTCCTCGCCGGCCTCGGCCGGCGCGTCGACGCCGCCGACGCTCTCGACCTCCTTAGCGAGGCGCAGGAGGCGGCCGGCCGGTTTCCGGACGCCTGCGACAGTGCGCGACGGGCCCTCGAGCTCGCCGAGTCGCGCCCGCGGCGCCGGCACGTGGAGCGGCTCATCGCGCGGCTCCGCGAAGCCCCGACGGACGAGGCGAGCGCCGCCTCGCTGAAGCGGGCCGTCGACGTCGTCGGGAGCGACTCGCCTTCGACGCCGGTGGTCGTCGCGGACGTCGAGCCCGCGGTCGACCCCGCCGCGCTCGTCACCGAGGCCGAAGGCCTTGCCGACGCGGGCGATCTGGCCGGCGCGCGCGATCTGCTTCTCCGCGCCGCAGCGCTCCACCGGGAGGCGGGGAAAACCAATGCGGCACTCGACGCCTGTTACCTCGCGCTCGCGATTGCGCCCGGTGACGCCGCCTTGCACGTCATGCTCGCGGACGTCTACACGGAGCGTGGCTGGCGGGAGCCGGCGCGAGAGAAGCTTCTCCTCCTCGGGCGGCTCGTCGAGCTGACGGGGGATTCGGCCGGGCGGTCCGAGATGTGCCGCCTGATCTCGCGGGAGTTCGGTGAGGACCCGAGCCTGACGGCGCTCTGCGCCTGACGAGGGCCGAGGAGCGGCTGACGACCGGGTCGAGGGGCCGCCGCCGCCCTATCTGACGTCGCCAGCGGGACGGGTTCGGCGCCGTCGTGCTCCACCTCCGACGCGCTCCGACCGCCGGTTCGTGAAGGGCGCGATGCTACACTCGGGCGACGATGCGGCAGCTCCTCGAGTCGATCCTCGGCCAGTTCCGGCCGACGACGCTGATCGACATCGGGATCACCGCGCTCCTCATCTACTGGCTGTTCAGCCTGATTCGCGGGACCCGGGCGGTCCGCCTCGTCATCGGCGTCATCTTCCTGTTCGTCGTCTACGCGGCGGCCCAGGCGCTGAACCTCCGGCTCCTCACCCAGATCATGCAGACGGGCGCCGTCGTGGGCCTGTTCGCGGTCGTCGTCGTGTTCCAGCCCGAGCTTCGACGTGCGCTCGACCGGATCGGGCGGGTGGGGTCGTTTGCCTGGCTGCTCTCGCCGGCGGAGCTGCGCGCCAGCGAGAACGTCGCGGAGCAGGTCGCGCGTGCCGCGGCGATTCTCTCGCGTGACGGCCACGGCGCGCTGATCGTCCTCGAACGCGACACGGG
>DASWSI010000184.1:0-2220 GCA_036402715.1 Candidatus Limnocylindrales bacterium | reverse complement strand
GCGCTGACGCCCGGGGACGGCCCCGGCTCCCGCGGGCCGCACCTCCCGCCCGGCGGCGAGGAGACGATCGACGCGGAAACGGCTGCCGCCGAAGCCGTCATCCTCGGTCTCCGGACGGATCGCGGAGTCGCCCTCTCCGCGGCCATGGAGCCGCCGCTCGGGGATTCGTTCGGCTGGGCGCTTGCTGCCGAGCTGCTCGAGGTCACGGCGGACGATCGCGTCGTCCTCACGGTGCGTGGCCGGCTCCTCTCGAACGAACTGTTCGCCCGCATGGTCTAGCGCTGCGTCCCAGCGCGATTTCCGGCGACGCCGCAGACCGCTCGCGCTCGTGCGCAGGTGCCGCGCGCGTTGACACTCGTCTCCGGTGACTGCTACCATGCCGACAGCATCGTTAGCACTCTGGCACGGAGAGTGCTAACCGACCCAAGAGGAGCACGGCCTTGGCGCGACGGCAACGCCGCATCCCCGGCCCGCTGGACCTCCGCGCACAGGCGATCCTTCGGGCGGTCATCGAGGAATACGTTTCGACCGCGACACCGGTCGGTTCCCAGGCGCTCGTCGAGCGGTACTCGCTCGGCGTGTCGAGCGCGACCGTCCGGAACATCCTCGCCGAGCTCGAGACCGCCGGTCTCCTGACCCACCCGCACACGTCCGCCGGCCGGATCCCCACGGACGCCGGCTACCGCTTCTACGTCGAGTCGATCGTCGAGACGGTTCCGCTGCCCGCCGTGGAGCAGCTGATGATTCGCCACCAGTTCGGCCAGGTGGAGTTCGCCAGCGAGCACTGGTTCCGGCTCGCCGCCACGACCCTCGCGTCCGTGACCCGCGCGGCCGGCATCGCGACACCCGCCAAGCCGCGCTCGGCGCATATCCGGCGACTCGACATCGTCGCCATCAACGACCGGCTCGCCAGCCTCATCCTCGTCCTCCGCGAGGGCGCGGTGAAGCAGGCGCTCGTGACGCTCGACGCGCCAACGGACCAGGCGGCACTCAGCGCCGTCGCGGGCCTCCTCAACGACCGTGTCGCGGGCATGACCGCGACCCAGGCCGCCGGGGCGCTCGCGCGAATCGACGAGGCCGCACCGAACGGCGCGCTCGCGCGCCGGATCGGCGACCGGATTGCGCGGACACTCATGGAATACGACGCCTCGGCGATCGAGGAGGTCTTCAGCGACGGCCTCCTCAACGTCATGGGCGCGCCGGAGTTCGCGGACAGCGACAAGCTGCGCCGTGTCTTCTCCGCGCTCGAGAACCGCGCCTATCTCGGCGAGCTCGTCGTGAGCGTCGCCGGGTCCGGGCGGGTCCAGGTCTTCATCGGCCAGGAGAACCAGCCGGTCGAGATGCGCGAGGTCTCGCTCGTCCTTGCGCCGTACGGCCGTCCCGGCCGCGCGATCGGCGTCGTCGGTGTCCTGGGCCCCACGCGGATGTCGTATCCGCAGGCGATCGGGACCGTCCGCTTCGTCTCCGGCCTGATGAACGAGCTGGTCGATCACCTTTACGCCTGATCCAGCGGCCCGGCGGCCGCGAATTCTCCATACGGGAGACCCAATTCGATGACCCACCGAACACGCGCCCAGGAGCGAGCCGACGAGATCGACGTCTCGCCGACGAAGCTTCTTGCCGAGATCGAGCGACTGAACGGCGAGACCGAGGCAGCCCGCCGCCAGTCCGAGGAATACCTCGCGCTGCTCCAGCGCGAGCGTGCCGAGTTCGCCAACTACCGGCGGCGAACGTCGGAGGAGCGCGAGCGCGAGCTCGGCCTGGCGGGCGAGGACCTGATTCGCAAGGTCATTGCGCTCGCCGACGACTTCGACCGGGCGATCGACGCGCGTCCCACCGAGGTCGAATCGAACGCCTGGGTCGAGGGCATCGCCGCGATCGACCGCAAGCTCCGCGCCCTCCTCGAGAGCGAGGGCGTGAGCCCCATCGACGCCGCGCCGGGCCGACGATTCGACCCCCGCGAACATGAAGCGATCGCGAACGTCCCCGGCACCGGTCGCGCGGACGGCGACATCGTCGAAGAGGTCCGGCGGGGGTACCGCCTCCGCGATCGGGTCATCCGGCCGGCGCTCGTCGCCGTCGCCGAGGACGGCCCGGGTCGGAGCGGCGGGACGCGACCGGCGACGGACGACGCCATCAACCGAACCACCGACGCAACCACCGACACCAGCAACGACTGAACAGGAGCCAGAGACACAGATGAGCAAGATCATCGGCATC
>DASWSI010000183.1:0-5019 GCA_036402715.1 Candidatus Limnocylindrales bacterium | reverse complement strand
GTGTACGCGCGCATGAACGGCACGGTCATCGTCAGCTGCGCGCGTTCGGGGAGGGCGAGCTCCGGCCGCGATCGAAACTTCTTGATGCAGCTGAAGAGGTAGTCCCACCGGCCGGCGTTCAGCCCGGCCGCGTGCTCGCGCAGCTCGTAGAGGATCTCGTCCATCTCGAACGCGGCGAGGATCGTCTCGATCAGGACGGTGGCGCGGATGCTGCCCTGCGGGATTTCGAGCGCGTCCTGGGCGAAGACGAAGACGTCGTTCCAGAGCCGCGCCTCGAGCCGACCCTCGAGCTTCGGCAGGTAGAGATAGGGTCCCGTCCCGCGCTCGATGAGCTCGCGCCCGTTGTGGAACAGGTACAGCCCGAAGTCGAAGAGGCTCGCCGACATCGGCACGTCATCGACGACGACGTGCGCCTCCTGCAGATGCCACCCGCGCGGCCGGACGACGAGGGTCGCGATCCGATCGTTGAGTCGATAGGCCTTGCCCTCGGGGCTCGTGAACGCGAGCCGACGCCGGACGGCATCGCGAAGCGCGACCTGTCCACCGATGACGTTCGCCCACGTCGGCGAGAGCGAATCCTCGAGATCGGCCATGAAGACGCGAGCGCCGGAATTGAGGGCGTTGATCATCATCTTCGGCTCGGCCGGGCCGGTGATCTCGACCCGACGATCGTCGAGGTCAGGTGGGGCAGGAGCGACACGCCAGTCCCGCTCCCGAACCGAGGCGCTCGCCGCCGGGAAGTCCGGCATGACGCCGCGGTCGAGCTCGCGCTGCCTCGCGACACGCGCGTCGAGGATCTCGCGGCGGCGCCCACCGAACTCGCGCTCGAGACGGGCGACGAAGTCGAGCGCTTCGGACGTGAGGATCTCAAGGGAGCCCGCGACGCGCGCGCCGATGACCTCCGGTCGCGCTACCACCCCGCAGCGTCCCGGATGATCCGATGAAGGACGCGGGCCGCGACGACCCGCCGGTAGTCGGCGGTGGAACGGACATCGTCGATCGGGTGGATCTCCGCGGCGAGCGCCGCGGCGGCGCGCGCTGCCGTCCCGGGCGTCGGACGCGAGCCCTCGAGGACGGCCTCGGCGCTCCGGGCGCGGATCGGCCGGTCGGCGACCGAACCGAGCCCGATTCGCACGCGCGACCATGGCGCTGCCTTGTCCGCCGCCTGCCACGCGACGGCCATCACGACCTTCGAGATCGCCTGTGCGCGCCGCGTCCCGATCTTCCGAAACCGCACCTCGCGCCCGCCGACGACGGGAATGCGCACCCGGAGGACGAGCTCGTCCGGGCGGAGGGCCGTCGCGCGGTACGACGTCCAGAACTCCGTGGCCGCGATCGTCCGCTCCCCGCCCGCGCCCCCGACGACGATCTCGGCGTCGACGGCGAGGAGGACCGGCAGCGTGTCCCCCGCCGGCGACGCGTTCGCGATGTTGCCCCCGATCGTGCCGCGGTTCTGGATCTGCGCCGCGCCGATCGTCGCCGCCGCCTCGACGAGTGCCGGCAGGTGCTCGCGACACACCGCGGAGGCGCGGATCTCCGTGTAGGTCGTCAGCGCGCCGAGCGTCAGCGCGCCACCGGCGACCGCGATGCCGCGCAGCTCGGCGAGCCGCGACAGGTCGATCATCCGCTCCGGCGGCGCCCCGATCTCGCCGGTGATCTGGACCATGACATCGGTTCCGCCGGCAATCGGGCGGTGCGGTCCGGTGGCGAGGATCGTGTACGCGTCGGCGAGCGAGCGAGGCGTCTCGATCGGTGGCTCGACGGGCATCTCAGGCGCCGGCGCGGGCGACGCGGGCGATCGCTTCGACGATCTTCGTGTAGCCGGTACAGCGGCACAGGTTGCCGGCAATCGCTTCGCGGATCGCGTCCTCGTCCCGCGTCCCGCCGTCGTCGAGATACGCCCGCGCCGCCATCAGCATGCCGGGCGTGCAGATCCCGCATTGCGCGCCGCCAGTCTCGAGGAACGCCTGCTGGAGCTCGTCGAGCGGGCGGGCATCGGCCGCGGCCGGGGCGGGACCGGAAACGCCGTCTGCCACCGCCGCGCTCGTCGCCACGGGTGGCCGCGGCGCAAGGCCTTCGACCGTCCGAACGAGCCGGCCGTCGACCTGGCACACCGGCACGAGGCAGGCATCGACGACGTCGCCATCGAGAATCACCGAGCACGCGCCGCACTCGCCCTCCCCGCAGCCCTCCTTCGTTCCGGTCAGCCCGAGGTCCTCGCGAAGGACGTCGAGGAGCCGTCGCATGCCGGGCACGTCGACCTCGACCGGCTCGGCGTTGACGAGGAACCGGTACGTCACGACGCGTCGCGGTCCGTGGGCGCGCGGAGCGGTAGCGGGTCCGTCGGCGCGTCCGGCCGGGGGTCCGTGCCCGCGTCGATCGGCGCCGCGACCGCTGCATCCGTTGCGCCGGGCTCGGGCGGCGGCGGTTCGTCGCGCCGGGGCGGCGTCACGCCGAGCGCCGCGAGGATCCGCTCCGGCGTCGCGGGCAGATCATGGATCCAGACGCCGGTCGCGTCGTGGATCGCGGCGACGACCGCCGGCGCGCCGACGTCCATCGGCAGCTCGCCGACGCCCTTCGCGCCGTGGGGCGCGCCACCGAACGGCGCCTCGACGAGGATCGCCGTGATCCGTGGCGCGTCGAGCGACGTCGGGATGAGGTACGTCGCGAGGCGGTCGTTCAGGTAGCGGCCATCGCGCAGCTTGATCTCCTCGATCGTCGCGTAGCCGATCGCCTGGAGCGTGCCGCCCTCGACCTGACCCTCGGCCAGGACCGGATGGATGACGGCGCCGACGTCGTCGACGGCCACGACGTCCCGAACGGTCACGTCGCCGGTGTCGAGGTCGACGTCCACCTCCGCCACGCACGACGCCCAGCCGAACGCGGGGTAGGCGTCGCCTCGGTACGTCTCGTCGTCGAACGCGATGCCCGGGTACGGCTCGAATCGCTGATCGATCCGAAGCGGACCGCTCGCCCGCGCCCATGGCGCGTATGACTCCGCGAACGGCGCGCCCGTCGCGGCCTCGACGGTCTCGCGGAGCCGCGCCGCGCCCTTGAGCAGGAGCCCGCCGACGACCATCGCCGTCCGGCTCGCGACGGTCGGGCCGCTGTCCGGGACAAAGGCGGTGTCCTGCGGCGCGATCTCGACGGCCTCGTACGGCACGCCGAGCGCGTCGGCGACGAGCTGGGGGAAGATCGTCTTCGTCCCCTGCCCCATCTCCGTCGACGCCGTGAGGACCCGGATCGCGCCCTCGCGGGTCAGCTCGATCGACGCGACGCTCGCGAGCTTCACCTCGCCGGATCCCGTGAACCCGGCGCCGTGCCACGCGAGCGCGAGCCCGATCCCCGATGCCGTCCGCGCGGAGCCCGTCGTGAGCGGCGTGTCGCGCTCGCGGCCAGCGCCGGCGGCTCCCCGCGCCGTGCGTGCCGTCGCGGTTCGGTCGCGGGTTCGCTCGAGCTCGGAGGCTTCCGCCGCTCGCTCGAGGACCTCCTCGGCGGCGACGCTGTCGCGGAGCACCTGGCCGGTCGGGGTCGTGTCGCCGACCCGGTAGATGTTCCGGCGCCGGATATCGAGCGGCGAGATGCCGAGCGCCTCCGCGATCCGGTTGAGCTGGATCTCCGCCGCGAACTCGGTCTGCGGCGCCCCGAAGCCGCGGAATGCGCCGTTCGGTGGCGTGTTCGTCCGCGTCGCCCGGGCGCGAATCCGGACGTTCGGGCAGCGATACGGGCCGCCGGCGTGGAGCGCGCCCCGGCTCAGCACGACGGGCGTCAGCGTGCAGTACGCGCCGCCGTCCATGACGACCTCGATGTCCTGGGCGATGAGCGTGCCATCGCGCCTCGCGGCGGTTCGGTGGGTGACGACGGCCGGGTGCCGCTTCGTCGTCGCGGCGATGTCCTCGTGCCGGTCGTAGATCATCCGGACCGGCTTCCCGATCTTCCGCGCGAGCAGCGCCGCGTGGATCGCGATGATCGACGGGTACTCCTCCTTGCCACCGAACCCGCCGCCGGTTTCGGCCTGGATCACCTGGGCCTGAACGTCGGACAGCGTGAGCGCCCGCTTCAGCGCCTTGTGGATGTAGTACGGGCACTGCAGGGAGCCGTGAACCGCGACGCCGCCATCGTCGCGCGGGACCGCGATCATCGCGTTGTTCTCGATGTAGAGCTGCTCCTGGTGCCCGACGCGGTACGTCCCCTCGAGGACGAGATCCGCCGTCGCGAACGCGGCGTCGAGGTCGCCGGAACCGATCTCGTAGTGGGCGAACACGTGCTCCGAGGTCAACGGATCGAAGACCGGCGGCAGCGGCTCCGTCCGCGGCCGAATTCGGCGCTTCGCCTCGCGCAGTGCGGCACGGCTCGAGGCGGCCAGGAGGACGAGCGGCTCGGCGTGATGCTGGATCTCGCCGCCGACCGGGACGAGCACCGGCTGGTCGTCGCTGATCAGCGAGACGACGTTCTCGCCCGGAATGTCGGCCGCGGTGACGACGACGACCTGCGACCAGTCGAACCCGTCGTCGGACCGGTCGATGTCGATCGCGACGAGCCTCGCGTGCGCTTCCGTCGAGCGGATCGTGGCGCCGTACCACGCTCCCGGAAACACGAGATCGTCCGTGTACTTCGCCTCGCCGGTGAGCTTGGCCGGTCCCTCCCGGCGGAGTGGCGATCGCCCGCGCGCGCGTCCCGCCGTGATCTCGCCGGGCTGTACGACGAGCGCGGAACCAGGGTCGCGAAACGGGCTCCCGGGGAGCCGCGGCTCGGTCCGCGTGGTCGTGCTCGGACGGTCTCCCATTAGCCCGAGCGTACCACCCGAAAGCGGGCAGATCGGCGCTCATCCGGCGACCGCCCTCGGCGCCACCGAACCGCACCGAACGCCATCCGACCGTGCCGCTTCCGAGCCATCGTCCCCGGACCCGACCGCTCCATCCGCCTCGGTGCGACACAGCACCGGGAAGTCGGCGGGACATCGGCGGGAGGTCGTCCTATCGACCGTCGCCGCTCATATAGTCGAGGGCAGTTGCGGTT
>DASWSI010000182.1:0-8540 GCA_036402715.1 Candidatus Limnocylindrales bacterium | reverse complement strand
GAACGGAACGGCAACGACCGGCGGGAGGAGGTCCGCCTCGATGAACCGGACGCGATCCGCGACGCCGTGCCCGACGGCGTTCTCGCGCGCAAGCGACAGCGCCTCCGCGTCGTCGTCCGTGCCGATGATCTCGACCTCCTCGATCGCGCCGCGCCGGCGGAGCGTGACCGCGAGGCTGACGGCGATCGTGCCACTCCCCGTCCCGACGTCCGCGATCCGGAGCGGCGGCGCGCCGCGCGGCCGCGGCGACGCAGCGAGCCGGCGAATGACGGCCATCTCCGCGATCTCGACGAGCCGCTCCGTCTCCGGCCGCGGAATCAGCGCCCGGGAATCGGCCGCGAACGCGAGTCCGAAGAACTCCTTGAAGCCGCGGATGTACGCGACCGGCTCACCGGCGAGGCGGCGAAGAAGCCCCTCCTCGAACCGTGCCGCGGACCCGTCCCCCACGAGCGCCTCGGGGTGCGCGACGATCGCGGTCCGGTCCGCGCCGATCGCGTTCCCGAGCAGCAGCTCGGCGTCGAGGCGCGGACTCTCGCTGCCGGCGGCACGCAGCCGCTCGACCGCTGCCTGCAGCACCTCCTGCACCGTGGCCACTGCGCGCCCGGTCTCAGAGCCTGATCGTGACGGAGATGTCGCCGACCTTTCGGAGAACCTCGGCGCTCGTCGTCCCGCGCCAGCGGTGAAAGAGGAGATCGACCGCCGAGTCTCCGACACGGACGTTCGTCAGCGTCACCTTGCCGAGCCAGTCGGGGAGGTGCGGCCGAAACAGCTCGAGCTCGCCACGCTCTGCGTGCGGCTGGAGCCCGAGCATCGTCTGGAGGAACAGGAACGGCGCGCCCGCCGCCCACGCCTGCGGGGAGCACGCGACGGGATACGGGACGGGCAGCGGCGACGTGTCGCGATCGAACCCGCAGAACAGCTCCGGGAGCCGGAACTCGGGGAACCGCTGGGCCGCCTCGAACACGCTGCCGACGAGCCGGTTGGCCTCGTCGTGCAGCCCGTACCGCTTGAGCCCCGCCGCGATGAGCGACGTGTCGTGCGGCCAGACCGTGCCGGTGTGATAGCCGAGCGGGTTGTATCCCAGCTGGCCCGTGGCGTAGGTTCGGATCCCCCAGCCGGAGAAGAGCTCGGGTGAGAGCAGACGCTCGGCGACGCGGCGTGCCCGCGCCGGTGACACGATTCCCGTCCAGAGGCACTGTCCGGCGTTCGAGCCGATCGCATCGGCCGGTCGCTTGTCGGCGTCGAGCGCCATCGCGTAGTAGCCGCGATCCTCGATCCAGAACGCTGCCTCGAACCGCTCCTGCAGCGTGGCCGCGTCCGCCTCGAGCCGCTCCGCGAGGCCGATCTCGCCGCGAACGCGAGCCAGCCGCGCGAGCCGCGTCTTCGCGTCGAAGACGTAGCCCTGGACCTCGGCGAGCGCGATCGGGGGCTTGACCTCGCGACCGTTGCGGTCGCGAATCGCGTCGTGGGAATCCTTCCAGCCCTGGTTGAGCAGCCCGCTCTCCGTCCGGCGGCGGTACTCGACGAAGCCGTCGCCGTCGAGGTCGCCGTAGCGGTCGATCCACTCGAGCGCGGCCATCGCGTTCGGCCAGAGGCGATCGACGAGGGCGCGGTCGCCGGTCCAGTCGTAGGTCGCGCCGAGCAGGATGAGCCAGAGCGGCGTCGAGTCGACGCTGCCGAAGTACGGCCGAAACGGGAGCTCGTGCGTCGCGGCCATCTCGCCGGTTCGGAGCTCGTGGAGGATCTTTCCGGGCTCCGCGTCGCGCTCGTCGTCGACCTCGGTCGCCTGGCGCGCCGCGAGGACGTCGAGCGTGTCCGCGGCGAGCTGCGGCCGAAACGCGAGGACCTGGAGCGCGGTGATGATCGAATCGCGCCCGAAGAGCGTCGCAAACCACGGCACGCCGGCCGCGACATAGCGCTCGCCTTCGCCGGGGCCGTCGTTGATGAGCAGCCGCAGGTCGTTGAGGCCGCGAGCGAGCGTCAGGTTGAACAGCTCGTGGTCCGTCTGGACGACCGTCGTGCCGCGGGTCCAGGCGTGATACGCCACGGCGCCGTCGTCGCCGGACACGAGGGGCGCGTCGGGGAACATGCCGGCGTCGGCTGCATCCGTCGAGGGACGCTTCGCCGCCCAGACCGTCCAGCTGATGTCACGCTCCTCGCCCGGCGCGAGCGTGAACGTCCATTGGAGCTGCACCCAGCCGTTGAGCCACGGCCGATCCGTCTCCCGGCCGGGCCCCACCGTTGACGGCGGCTCGCTGAACGCGACGTGTGTCAGCCGCCGGACGTGGTCGAGGCCGTCGTAGCGGAACGTGACGCGCTCGCCCCAGACCGCGGCCGGCAGTGACGTGCCGCGGTGTGCGCGCGGGTAGCCGCGGACCTCGAAGATGTCGGCCTCATCCGCGGCGAGCTCGATCTCGACCGTCACCTCCTCGGCGACCTCGGCGTGGTTGACGACGGCCAGCTGCTCGCGGAGCGCCTCGTTGGCGAGCAGCCGATCGCGCGCGACGCCGAGCTTCCGGCTGGCCAGCGAATCGCCCACGCCCATCTTCGCGCCGGGGTTGCGATCGATGCTCGGGTTCGTGAGGTGGATCGTGCCCCGGAAGTTGCCGCCCGCGGAGCCCTGGAGGAGGACCGGTCGGGCGCCGTTGAGCCGCATCACGAGACACGACAGGATCCGCGTGTCACCGAGGTACAGCCCCAGCCCGCGCGAGTCCGCGTGGATGTCACCGAACTGGTCCGTCAGCAGGAACACGTTCTCGTGCTTGAGGACCTGGACGTTGCCGAGGTCCGTCGCCTTCTCGATCGGGCCCACCTTCGGCGGGAACTCGCGAACCTCCGGCCGCGGATCGCCGCCCGGCCGGCTGCCCGCGTCGTCACGCGGTCGCGGTTGCGTATCAGCCGCTCGTGCCATTCGCGTCCTCCGTCAGCGAGGCAAGGCGGTCGGCCTGGTCCGCCATGCTCAGCGCGTCGATCAGCTCGTCGAGCTCGCCGTCGAGCACGGCGGGCAGGTTGTGAATCGTCCGCCCGATCCGATGGTCCGTGACCCGGTCCTGGGCGAAGTTGTACGTCCGGATCTTGTCCGAGCGGTCGCCCGCCCCGACCATCGACCGCCGCGCCGCGGAGTCCTTCTCGCGCTGCTCGGCGATCTGGAGGTCGAGGAGCCGCGATCGCAGCACCGCCATTGCCTTGGCCTTGTTCTTGTGCTGGCTCTTCTCGTCCTGGATCTCGACCACGAGCCCGGACGGCAGGTGGGTGATCCGGACCGCCGAGTCGGTCGTGTTGACGGACTGCCCGCCCGGGCCGGATGAGCGCTTGACGTCGATCCGCAGGTCGCGCTCCTCGTCGATCGTGATCTCGACCTCGTCGGCCTCCGGCATGACGACGACCGTGGCGGTCGACGTGTGGATCCGGCCGGACGATTCGGTCGCCGGCACGCGCTGGACGCGGTGGACCCCGCCCTCGAACTTCAGCCGGCTGTACGCGCCGTCCGCGTTGATCGCGACGATCGCCTCCTTCACTCCGGCGGTTCCGGTCTGGCTCAGGCTCATGACCTCGGGCTTGTAGCGGTGCCGGTCGGCGTAGTGGAGGTACATCCGCAGCAGCTCGCCGGCGAAGAGCGCCGCCTCGTCGCCACCGGCGCCGGCGCGGATCTCCATGATCACGTTCCGGTCGTCGTTCGGGTCGCGCGGCAGCAGCAGGACCTTGAGCTCCTCGAGCAGCCGCGTCTCGTCCGCCGTCAGGCGTTCGATCTCGTCGCGCGCCATCGTCCGCAGCTCGTCGTCCGTCTCCCCGTCGCGGACCTCGCGGGCGCCGGCGAGCTCGGCTCGCGTCGCCTCGAGACGGCGGAAGGCCTCGACGACGGGCTCGAGGCGGGCGAGCTCCTTGCCGAGGCGCCGCATCGCGCCTGGGTCCCTCGACGTTTCGGGTTTCGAGAGCTCCGCCTGCAGGTCGTCGTACTGGCGGGCCACCTCGGCAAGCGTCCTGTCGAGGTCGCTCATACCCCTGGCAGCGGCGGGTCGATCGTCACCTGGGAGGCCGATTCCGCTTCCGTTGCCCGTCGACCGGGACCCCCACTCGCTTCACTCGGCAGCTCGAGGGGCGCGCGGGCGAGCGTTCCGGAACCCTCGGGGAGCGGCTCGCCGTCGGCCGCGAGGGCCTGCTCCATCGACACGATCGCGACCTCGAGCATGTCATCGGTCGGCTGTCGCGTCGTGATCATCTGGACGAGGATTCCGGGATACATGATCGTCCGAACGATCGCGTTCCCGCGATGCCGCGCCCCGAACTTCAGGATCTCATAGCCGACGGCCGCGATCACCGGGATGAGCAGGATCCGGCTGCCGATCATCACGAGCGGCGTCTGCCGCCCGACGAGCGCGAAGGCGACGATCGACAGGGCGATGACGACGACCAGGAACTCCGTGCCGCATCGCGGATGGGCCGTGGGGTGGCGGCGAACCGTGGCCGGAACGAGCGGATCGTTCGCCTCGAGGGCGTGGATCGTCATGTGCTCCGCGCCGTGGTACTGGAAGACGCGGCGGATGTCCGGCATCTGCGCGATGACGACGAGGTAGCCGAGGAAGATCGCGACCCGGATCAGGCCCTCGACGAGGTGCTGCACGAGGCCGTTCTCGATTCCGCCGGTCGTGACGCTCGCGATGAACAGCGGCAGCAGGAAGAAGACGCCGACGGCCCCGAGGAGCGTGATCGCGAGCATCGTCGCGACCGTCCCCTTGCCGAGCTCCACGCCATCGCCGGCCGCCTGGAGGCTGGCGCTCCGAACGAGCCACCGCGTCCCGACGATGAGCGTCTCGTACAGGACGACGAGGCCGCGGATGAACGGCAGGCGCGACCAGCGGGTGCCGTGGAATCCGGCGTCGAGGCGCTCGGTTGCCCAGACGATCCGACCGTCGGGGTGGCGAAACGCGACGGCGATCGAGTCACGGCCGCGCATGAGCACGCCCTCGATGAGGGCCTGGCCCCCGTATGCAAAGCGAGGCATTGGGAGAGTCTACCGGCTCACGCCGCGGAGACGGCCGCGGTTCGGGGCCGGGGCGCACCGGGAATCAGAAACGGCGGGCCCGGATGGGCCCGCCGCTCCCCTGAAGGACGCTGGAACGACTACGTCCGAGCCTGCCGCTCGAGACGCTTCTGGAACCGCTCGACCTGGCCGGCCGTGTCGATGATCGTCTGCTTGCCGGTGAAGAACGGATGGCAGTTGGCGCAGACGTCGACGCGGAGCTCCGGTCGCGTCGAACCGACCGTCCACTCGGTGCCACACGATCCGCAGTGGACCTTGGCCTGGAAATACTTGGGATGGATCTCGGGCTTCACGAAGGTTTCTCTCCTCCGACGCCGTCCGCTCGGGTCAATGCCCGCCGGTGGTCGCCGGTGCTGTGTGTGGGTGGTGGCGAGCCGGGCGTCAGGCCTCGGCGGTGGTTGTCGTCGGTGCGGTGGCCTCGACGCGGATCCGCTTCTTGGCCTTCGTCGCCTGCTCGAACTTCACGCGACCACCGACGGTCGCGAACACGGTGTAGTCCTTGCCGAGCCCCGTGCCCGTGCCCGAGAGGAAGGTCATTCCCCGCTGCCGGACGATGATCGAGCCGGCGGGGACGAGCTGGCCGTCGCCGACCTTCACTCCGAGCCGCTGGCCGACGCTGTCGCGGCCGTTCTTCGAGCTGGAACCAGCCTTCTTGTGGGCCATCTGGGGTTACTCGTCCTTCTTGGTGCGGTCGCGCGGCGTCGCGTCCGGCGTCGTCTCGTCCGCCGCTTCCGTCGCGGTGGTGCCGGCGGTGGGTGATTCCGGAGCCGCGGCGTCCGGCGTTGCGCTTGCCGAGCGGCGCGCCTTCGGTGCGGTCGTCGCGTCCTCGGCGGAAGGGTCCGCGGACGCCGTGGGATCGGATTCCGTCGGCTCGGCCGCGGCCTTGCCGCGCTTCGGCGCCGGCGATGCCGTCGTCGTCGCCGACTTCGTGCTCGCCTTCGTGGTCGTCGCCTTGCCGGCGGCGGTCTCAGACTTCGCGAGCTTGGCGGCAAGGGCGGCGTCTGCGGCTGCCTGGCGCGCGGCCGCCTCCTGGACGCGATCGCGCTCGGTCCGGGCCTCCTGCTCCGCCTTGCGCACGGACTCCGCGGCGCTCTTCGAGCCGAGGCGGACGTCCGTGATCCTGAGCAGGGTGTGATCCTGGCGGTGGCCCTTCTTGACGCGGCTGCGGGCCTTCGGGCGGTACTTGAAGACGATCAGCTTCGGGCCGCGGTCGCGGCCGACGACCTCGGCATGGACCGCCGCGTCGGCGACGAGTGGGCGACCGATGGCGGTCTCGTCGCCGTCCGCGACGAGAAGGACGCGATCGAGCGTGATCGCATCGCCGGGCTGGACCTCGAGAAGCTCGACCTCGAGCTCCGTCCCGACCTCGACGCGGTACTGCTTTCCGCCCGTCTCGATGACTGCGTACATGGATCCTCAGAAGCTGGTGCCGCAGCGCGCGCTCGGCGGCCGCGTCGACGGACAGGGAAAAGCGGCTCGGCGGGGCCGAGGCGCGAACGGGAAGTGTACGGCTGGACCGCGGGGAGCGTCAATCGCGAGGCAGTCGCGAGAGCCTGCCGGTGCCATGCGGGGCAGCCAACTGCTCGCGTTACGGGACTGCGTCCGCGGCCGGCTCAGCTTCGAGCTCGTCGGCGAGGATCAGCCGCTCACGGACGATCGACTCGGCGACCAGCCCGCGCCCGAGGACGTCGCCGAGCGCTGCGACCGCCTCTTCAGGGCGTCCGGCACCGCGCTCCGAATGGAAGATCGTGCGGATTCGGATCGTGCGGCCTTCGCCGTCGACGTCGATCCGGGCAAGCAGCGGGCGGAGGTCGTAGTCCACCGTCCCGCTGCCCTTCGCACGCTGGCGGGGAATGCTCGGCGAGCCGAGAAGCGAGGCCGCCGCGTCCGTCAGCTCGCCGCTGTCGGGCCGCGAGGCCGCGCCGCTCGACACGCGGTATTCGGCCGCGACGAGAGCTGCGGCCAGTGCCGGAGCCCCCACCCAGACATCGTCGACCGCCGTCAGCTCGATCCCGCGCGGCGCCGTGGACGCGAGCGCCGACCGGACGTGCCACGCCGGGAGCCGCTCCGTCAGGAACACGTCCGCGAGCTCGTGCTCCGCCGGCATTCCGAGCGGCAGCGGCGCAGCGAAGGTGAGCGGCGGCCGCGAACGCGTGCCTTGTGCGCGTGCCAGGGGCAGGTCGCCCGCGAGCAGCGAGGCGAGCCATGTGTCCGCGATCTCGCGGTGGGGGATCGCGGGCGCGTCCGCCGTTCGCCGGAACGCCACGCGCCACCGCTGGCGTACCTCGACGGGCGCGGCGCGGGCGACGCCGGAATCCGGATCGCTCGGCGGGGCGGCGTAGGGCGGAGCCGCCGAAGGCGAATTCACCTCTGCTAGTCTGCCGCACGATGGTTGACCTCGCCTTGGGGGCACGGGCGACGCGACCGGTCGGCGCCGCGGCAGCCCGGCCCTGCGGTTCCGGGCGTTGCAGTTCGGTGCCTGACGCGCCTCCGAGCGATCTCCCCTCCGGTGGCTGAACGGCGCGACCCGTACAAGGTCCTCCAGGTCGATCCCGAGGCAGACGCGGAGGTCATCCAGGCCGCGTACCGCCGGCTCGCCCAGAAATATCACCCGGACCTCGCGACGGACGCGGATCCGGACGCGTCCGCGCGCATGGTGGCGCTCAACGAGGCATGGTCGATCCTCCGCGATCCCGAGCTGCGGGCGGCCCATGACCGAGCGCGGGCGGCCGCTGCCGCGGCACCGGCGGGCAGGCCTCAGCCGGCGGCCGATCGCCAGCGCCCTCCCCGCACCGCGGAAACGTCGAAGGGTTCCGCCCGGGGCGCCGTCCCGGGTGGCACGGCGACCGCGCCCGAGACGGTCTCGGCCGACTGGACGTCCGGCCGCTCGAACAGCGGGAGCGGCTACGACCCCGAGACGATGCACCTCCGCGAAGGCTTCGGCGCCGCCGGTCCTCCGCCTGGCAACCCTTCGGGCAGCGTCATGAACTTCGGTCGGTACGCGGGCTGGTCGCTCGGCGAGATCGCGCGGAGCGATATCGAATACGTCGAGTGGCTGGATCGCATGCCGATCGGCCGCCCGTACCGCGGCGAGATCGACGGGCTTCTCCGGACGGCGGGACGGCGGCGATCCGTCGAGCCGGATTCAGGCGGACGGCGGGGTCTGTTCCGGCGGCGCTGAAACCGATGGGATCGGCGCGTGCGGTTGCCGCTCGCTGGCTGACGTCCGCGGGCCACGCACCCGGGCGTGTCGGCACGCGGACAGCTCCGGGGCGCACGACGGCGGCTACCACTCGGCTCTCGTCTGCCTGATGTTGATGCTCTGGATGATCCCGAGCGCCGCAGCGATGCTCACAAGTGACGCGCCGCCGTGGGTCACGAACGGTAGAGGGATCCCCGTGATCGGCATGACCCCCATCACCATGCCGACGTTCACGACGAGCTGGAACAGGATCAGGGACCCGACGCCGCAGCAGAACATCGTGCCGAAGGGGTCCTG
>DASWSI010000181.1:0-2456 GCA_036402715.1 Candidatus Limnocylindrales bacterium | reverse complement strand
CGGCCTCCGATTCGCCCGGCCGCTCGAAGAGGACCATCTCGACCTTGTCGAACTGGTGGACGCGGACAATCCCGCGTGTGTCGCGACCGGCGGCCCCGGCTTCGCGACGGAAGCACGGTGAATACGCGGCATACCGGAGCGGCAGCTGCGCCGTCTCGAAGATCTCGTCGCGGTGGAGGTTCGTGACGGGGACCTCGGCCGTCGGGACGAGGTAGAGGTCGTCGCGCGTCACGACGTACATCTGGTCTTCCTTGTCGGGAATCTGGCCGGTCCCCCGCGCCGACGCGGCGTTGACGACGGCCGGCGGCCAGACCTCCGTCATCCCGTTCTCGGCGGTATGGACATCGAGAAACCAGTTGATCAGCGCGCGCTGGAGGCGCGACCCGGCGCCCTTGTAGACCGGGAACCCCGAGCCCGCGATCTTCGCGCCGCGCGGGTTGTCGATGATGTCGAGGGTTTCGGCGAGCTCCCAGTGCGGCCGCCGCGTCCAGCCATCAGCCGCGGCGTGGAGCGGATCGCCCCACGTCCGAATGGTGACGTTCGCGTCTTCGCCCCCGACGGGCACATCGGGGTCCGCCGGGTTCGGGATTCGGAGGAGCACGTCCTCGAGGTCCGCCTCGAGATCCTGGAGCCGCGAGTCGCGATCGGCGATCCGGCCGCCCAGGTCGCGCGCCTCGAGCTTCAGCGCCTCGACCTCGCGCGAGGACGGCGCAGCGCCGCCCTTGATCGCGGCACCCACGGCGGCGCTCTTCTGCTTCAGCACGGAACGGAGCCCGTCCACCTCGGACTGGATCGTTCGCCGTTCGAGGTCCAGCGCAATCGCCCGGTCGACGATCGCGACGTCCTCGCCCTTGTCGGCGGCGCCGCGACGAATCGTGTCGGGATCGTCGCGCAGCCGCTGCAGGCCGACGCTCATGTCAGCCGCCCACCGGCAGCCGCTCCGGCGGCCCGGCAGCGGTCCAGCCCGAGGCCTGCCACGCGCGGTCGCGCACGAACTCCGCGTCGAGGCTGGCGAGGAGCCAGCCGGCCCGCGGCCCGTTGGCGCGGCCGAGGAACGCGAGATAGATCGCCTCGAAGGCGCGCTTCGGTGGCGTCTCCGTCGCTCGGGCGACGTCGAAGATGAGCGACTGCCAGGCGTCACCGGAATCCGGAGCGCCGACCCTGGCCGCATTCGACAGCTCTGCGAGGAAGCGCCGCTGGTCCTGATGGAGATCGCCGGCCTCGGCTGGGACCTTCTCCCGCTGGACCTCGAGGCGCGCGTTCTCGGGCGCGTACGACGCGAGCCAGCCTCGCGCGGCGGCGATCCGCTCGTCGAGAACGGCCTGCTCGCGTGCCGTCAGCGCACTCCCCTTCTCTGCGACGACGCGCGCCGCGACATCGACGCCGGGGATCTGGAGCAGCAGCGCGAGGTGGCTGAACGCCGGCCGGAATGCCGCGGCCTCCGTCGCGACGTCGGCGTCGGGGGCAAGCAGCGAGTAGCGGAACATGCTGTCGTAGCCCGATGGCAGGTCGCCACGGACCTCGCGGCCGGCCGTCGCCGCGGCGATCCGGTCGAACTCGTCGAACAGCCGCGGGATCGCGTCCGTGCCTTCCGGATCGAAATCGATCGCCTGGTTCGGCCGCGGCCGAAGGAAGAAGAAGCGGAGCTGCTCCGGCGGGATGACCTCCGCGATCTCGTGGGCTGCCGCGCCGCGGCCCTTGGAGGTCGACATCTTCCGGCCACCGATGTTGATGAACTCGTACGGGACGTTCCGCGGCGGCTCCCGCTCGAACACCTCGCGGGCGATCGCGTCACTCCGGTCGCGCGACCCGCCGGCGGTTGAGAGGTCCTTGCCGCAGGGCTCGATCGTCACCCCGAAGAGGCTCCACTGCGCCGCCCACTCGAGGTTCCACGGCAGCTTCGCGCGGCCACCGAACGGCGTCGTCCAGCCGCTGTTGCCGCAGCCCTTCGCCCACGTCACGAGCGCCTCGCGGCATTCGTAGCGGACTCGCTCGCCGTCCCACTCCGTGACGATCGTCGTCCCGACCCGGCCGCAGCTCTCGCAGATGACGCTGATGGGATGCCAGGTGTCGGGATGCTGGACGTTCGCGACCCGGCGGTAGATGTCGCGAACGGTCGCCGCGCGGTCGAGCGCGAGCCGGATGTAAGGATCCATCGCGCCCGTCGGATAGATCTCGCTCATCCAGTAGTAGCGATCCGGCCGAATGCCGAGGCCGGCGAACGTCTCGATGAAGACGCCGGCGTGGTGGCGCGCGTACGACGCGTGGCCGTCGTTCTCCTGGTCGGGAATGCTCGCCAGCGGCCGGCCCATCGCGGACTCGACGGCGTCCGGCGTCAGCAGCGCCTGCGCATCCATCGGGTCCATGTCGTCGACGCCGTAGAGGTACGTCGTCTCGATTCCGTGCGCGCGGAGGGCGCGGACGATGACGTCGAGCAGGACGGGTCCGCGAAGGCT
>DASWSI010000180.1:0-11245 GCA_036402715.1 Candidatus Limnocylindrales bacterium | reverse complement strand
GCCCCGACCCACATCCTTGTGCTGCCGACGGAGCACATCGCGTCCGCGGCGGATCTCACGGCCGCGGATGCGGACCTCCTGGGCTCACTGTTCGCGGCCGCGGCCGAGCTGGCCCGCAGCGAAGGCCTCGCGGCGAACGGCTACCGGATCGTGACCAACAACGGCCGCGACGCCGGCCAGAGCGTCGATCACCTCCATTTCCATCTCCTCGGCGGCAGGCGGTTCGATTGGCCGCCGGGCTGAAGCTCCTCGCAGGTCGGTGGGCCGCCGGCCTGCTCGTCGCGGTCGTCGTTGCAACCGGCGCGTGCGCGGGCAGTGGAGCCGGCAACGGCGGCGCCGACGCGTCGCAGACTTCCGGGCCCTCCGGGGCGACCGCGGCGGTCGCCGAGACACGCGCGGCGATCGCGCAGGCGCTCGGACAGCGAAGCCTCCAGCTCGCCGATGCCAAGGTCCCGTACCGCCCGCCGGAGCCTCCCGTCATCGCCGCCGCACCCCGGTCGATCTACCAGGTGGTGCTGCCCGCGGACCCGAACCACGGCTTCATCGCGGTCTACGAGTTCCCCGACGCGGCGGCGGCGGCGGCTGCCGGCCACGACCTCGCGAACTACGTCGGGAGTGGCCCCGGCCGGGTGGAGTTCCAGCTCGACACCCGGTTCGTCATCCGCCAGCTCGGGACGACCCTCGTCTTCTACGACTGGTCCCCCGCGAACTCGCCCGATCCGCGGACGGCCGAGATCCAGCCGGCGCTCGAAACCGTCGGAACGCCCATCGAGGTGCCGCGCTAGCGGACGACTCCGGCGGACGCCGCGCCCGTCCGCGCGTCCGCCGCGGCCCACGCCTGCACCGGGTCGCGCCGGATCTTCAGCGTATGCGTCCGGGGGAAGTCCTCGTCCGGCCACCGCCGCCACGCCACGACTCGCTGATTCGGTCCGAGGACGCGGTTCGCGGCCTTGACCGCGGCATCGACCTCTGCCTCCGTGCCCGCGACCTCGAGGACGACGGCCTCGATCCGGCCCGGCTCCGTCGCGATCACCACGGAGTCGCGAACGCCGGCGTTCCGGAGCGCGTTCTCGATGTCCTCCGGGTAGACCTTGAAGCCGTTCGGCAGCACGATCCGGTCCTTCGTTCGGCCGGACAGGACGAGCCGCCCGCTCGCGTCGAGGCTGCCGATGTCGCCGGAGTGATACCAGCCCTCAGCGTCGATCGCGCGGGCCGTCGCCTCGGGGTCCTGCCAGTAGCCCTTGAACAGCGTCGGACCGCGGAAGAGCACCTCGCCGTCCTCGGCGAGCCGCATCTCCACCGCTCCGCGCGGCTGCCCGACCGTTCCGGGCCCGTGATCGGTCAGCGTGTTGATCGTCCCGAAGCCGTTCTCGGTGGATCCGTAGCCCTGGAGGACGGTGACGCCGAGGTCCTCCCATGCCTGCTGGAGGGCCGGCGGGAGGAACGCGCCCGCGGAGACGAACAGCCGAAGGCTGCCGCCGAGCTGCCGGTGGACCGGCCGGAACAGGAGCCGCCGCGCCGAATAGGGGAGTCGGCGCGCGACGGACCGCAGCCGCTCGAACAGACGCCGCCGGCCCGAGCGGTCCGCTTCGCGCTCGATCGCCGACCAGAAGAGGTCGAGCACCTGCGGGACGACGAGCATCGAGGTGACGCGGTGCTCGCGGATCGCCTCGAAGATCACCCGCGGGTTGCGGCTTCGGACATAGAGGATGTGGGCGCCGACGTCGAGCGCATAGAGCAGCCCGATCCCCTGCTCGAACAGGTGCGACAGCGGCAGGACGGAGACGATCCGGTGCTCCATCCGGGGGATGACCTGGTGGATCGTGTCGATCGTCGCGAGGAAGTTGTCGTGGGCGATCATCACGCCCTTCGGGGCGCCGGTCGTCCCCGAGGTGAAGATGAGGTCCCAGACCTCGTCGGGGCGTGGGGCCTCCCAGGCGGCGACCTGTGCCTCCCAGTCCGCGGGGAACGACTCGTCCGGATCGGCGGTAAGCGCCTCGACGGTCGTCGTGGGGAACGCGTCGAGGCCGGCGTCGGCCGGGTTGGGTGCGTCGCGACCGGTTCCGAGCACGAGATGGCGCGGCTCGGCCCGTCGGACGATCGCCTGGATCGCGTCGGCGCTCATCCGCAGGTCGAGCGGGACGAGGATGAGCCTTGCGCGCATCGCCCCGAAGTACGCCGCAGGCAGCTCCGGGGTCGACGGCGACCAGGTCAGGATCCGGTCCCCGGGCGCCAGGCCCAGCGCCCGGAGCCGCCACGCGGCGATCCGACTGCGTCGATCGAGCTCGCGGTACGTCCAGGACATCGAGGAGCCGTCGTCGCGCCGGACGGCCATGGCCGGCCGGTCGGCATACCGCTCGAACGCCTCGTCGAGCATCGTCAGCAGCGTCGCCACGCCGCGATCGTAGCGCGGCGAGCCTTCGGATTCGGGCGCCCAGCAGGCGTCCCGAGCACGTTTGACCCCTCGGAAACGCTCGGCTACACTCCGGCGGCCTCTCGGCCGGATGTTCGGTTCGGCCGTGACGCGAGCGTGCCGTTGGGCTGACGAGCGCGATTCGCGAGTGCACGACACAAGCCCGAGGAGGTGAACCGGGATTGGCCGAAGTCCGAGTGGGTGAGAACGAGACGTTCGAGAGCGCCCTGCGTCGCTTCAACAAGAAGATCCAGCAGAGTGGCATCCTCGCCGAGGCTCGCCGACGCGAGCACTACGAGAAGCCGAGCGTGAAGCGAAAGCGCAAGGAAGCGAAGCGCAAGAAGAACGCCCGCACGCAACAGGGCTAGGCAGCCCCGCGGGCGGACCCGCCCGAGGTGCCATCTCCGGTGTCCCTTCGTGATCGGATCCAGACGGACCTGACCGCCGCAATGCGGTCGGGTGATTCGCTGCGCCGCGACGTCCTACGGATGGCGACCAACTCCGCCTACAACCTCGAGAAGAAGCAGCAGAAGCCGCTGACCGACGACGAGCTGCTCGCGGTCGTCACGCGCGAGGTCAAGACGCGGCGTGAATCGGTCGAGGCCTTCCGGAAGGGCAACCGCGAGGACCTTGCCGGCAAGGAGGAGGCGGAGATCGCGATCCTCCAGGAGTACCTCCCCCAGGCCCTGTCCGAGGCGGAGATCGAGGCGCTCATCGGGGAGGGTGTGACCGCGACGGGCGCGAGCTCCGCGCGCGACATGGGCAAGGTCATGGGCTGGCTCGCGCCACGGACCCGCGGCCGGGCGGACGGGAAGCGCGTCAGCGAGCTCGTCGCGCAGGCGCTCGCGCGGGCGGACCTCGCGACGCACGATCGGGCCGAGGGCTAGCACCGGGCCATGCTCACCCGCAACGTCGAAGCGGTCGTCCGCTTCACCCGTCGTGACGCCTCGCGCCTGTTCGCCGCGTCCGCGGTCCTCGTCGTCGTTCTGACGCTGATCCTTGGCGTCGACATCCTCGTCCCGCAGCCGCTCCAGCTCAATGCCGGGGACGTGGCCCAGCGCGACATCCTCTCGCCCGTCGCACGCGAGTTCGACAGCGACGTCCAGACGGAGGCGCGCCGGAAGCAGGCCGCCGATGCCGTCGCACCGCAGTACGACTACACGACGGAGAAGGCGATCGCGGTCGCGGCCGAGGAGCTCGCGAGCTTCAAGCGCTCGATCATCTCCGTCAACAGCGCCTTCGAGCCGGCCACGAAGAAGGGCGATCGCGACGCGATCCTCGCCCAGTCCGGAAGCTCGCTCTCGACGGCCGGGCACGACACGCTCGTCCATCTCCCGCCGGCGCGGTGGCCCGCGGTTCGCGACGAGGCGACGCGGATCCTCGACGCCACCGAACGGACGGAGCTGAAGGATTCGGAGGTCGCCCCGACGCGACTCGCGCTCGCGAGCCGGATGGCCGGCGGCCTCAACGAGGCGGAGCGGATCCTCGCGGCGGAGCTCATCGCCCCGTACATCGTTCCGAACTCGTCGTTCAGCAGCGCCGCGACGGAGGCGGAGCGGCAGCGCGTCGCGGCCCAGGTCCCGCCGGTCCACGTGCGGGTGCGGGTGGGACAGGCGATCGTTCGCGCCGGCGACCCGATCACCCCCGCGGCGCTCGAGACGCTCGCCAAGCTCAACCTGACGAACGACCGGCCTGACTTCGGGAAGCTCGGCGGCTGGTTCGTCCTCGCCACGCTGCTCGTCGGGCTGCTGCTCGCCTGGGTCTGGCGCTTCAGGCGCGACCTGTGGCACCGCAACAACGTCCTGATGCTCGTCGGGCTGCTGCTCGTCTTCGCGGTCTTCGCGCTGAAGCTGACCGCGGGCCGGCCGACGCTGCCGTTCCTGTTGCCGACCGCGGCGCTCGGGATGCTCGTCGCGATCCTGCTCGACGCCGGCGCGGCCACGGTCCTGATGGCGGTTCTCGCCGTGATCGCGGGCGCGATCAACAACCAGTCGCTCGAGCTCACGGCGTACGTGTTCCTCGGCGGCTTTGCCGGGATCGTCGCCGTCCGGCGCGGCGACCGGCTGCAGACGTTCCTCCAGGCCGGGATCGCGGTGTTCGTCGTCCACGTCCTCGTCGTGTCGACGTTCTCACTGCTCGGCACTCGCGACCTGCGCGGCGTCGTCGAGCTGTGGGGCGCGTCCGCGGCGGCGGCCGGTGGCGCGGCGGTCGCGGCGGTCGGCCTCTTCGCGGTCCTCGGCAACCTGTTCGGGATCCTGACGGTGTTCCAGCTGCTCGAGCTCGCGAATCCGTCGCAGCCGCTCCTTCGGCGGCTCCTCGTCGAGACGCCGGGCACGTATCACCACTCGATCATGGTCGGCAACCTCGCCGAGCGAGCCGCGGAGGCGATCGGGGCTGATCCGCTCCTCACCCGCGTCGCCGCCTATTACCACGACATCGGCAAGCTCTCGAACCCGGTCGCGTTCATCGAGAACCAGGCGGGCGGGGAGAACGTCCACGATCAGCTCGAGCCGGAAGTCTCCGCGTCCATCCTCAAGCAGCACGTCGCCGACGGGATCGACATCGCGTACCAGGCCCACCTGCCGAAGTCCGTCATCGCCTTCATCCCGCAGCACCACGGCACGGCGACGATGAGCTACTTCCTGGCGCGGGCGAGAGAGCTTGCAGCCGAGCCCTTCGGGGGCATCCGGACGCCCGACGGCCGCAAGGCGGCCGACGCGATCGACGAGCGCCGATTCCGGCACGCCGGCCCGAAGCCGCAGTCGCGGGAAGCCGCGCTGATCATGCTCGCCGACGGCGTCGAAGCCTCGGTCCGCTCGCTCGCGGCCCGCGATGAGCCGGCGATCCGGGCGATGGTCGGGCGGATCATCGACGAGCGCCTCGCCGATCGGCAGTTCGACGAATGCGATCTGACCTTCCGCGACATCGAGCGGATCCGCGAAGCGTTCGTCGGGCAGCTGCTCGGGATGTACCACACCCGGATCGCCTACCCGCAGAACAAGGTCGTCGAGCTGGAGTCGCGCCGCGCCACGAGCCGCGGGGGATCCGGCCGCCGCTCGTGACCCCGGTGCCGCGCGTTGAGCGCCGCCACACCGTCTATCGCCCGCCGTGGCGGATCGACGTGACGATCGGGGCCGGTGTCACGAGCCCGATCCCGATCGCCGCCCTCGCCCGCGCCGTCGCCGCAGCGCTCGATGCCGCCGGCGCACCGCGACCCGGGAGCGTCGGGCTCGTCCTTGCGGACGACCGCGAGCTTGCGCGCCTGAACGGCGAGCACATGTCGAAGTCCGGTCCCACGGACGTGCTGTCGTTTCCGATCCTTCCGCCGGACGCGTTCCCGGCCCATCGCGGCGGGGCGACGCGCGGCGGCGGGCGCGCGGCAGCCCCGTTTCCCCTGCCGCCGGGCGTTCGTCAGCCGATCGGCGACATCGTCCTGTCCGTCGAGCGCGCCGCCGCGCAGGCGAGTGAAGGCCGCGGCGGCCAGACCGGCGACGTCCGCTGGTCCGCCGCGGACGAGCTGCGGCTCCTCGTGACCCACGGCACGCTCCACCTCTGCGGCTGGGACCACGCCGAGCCGGACGAGGAGGCCGCGATGCGTGCCCTCGAGCAGGACCTCCTTCGCGCGCCGCGTCCTCCCCGCCGCCCGCGACGAGCACCACGAGCACCGACGGCGCCGCGCCGGTAACATTCAGGCCTCGCTCCGACACGCCTGTCGGGGCTCTTCGGCGTCCCGGACGGACCGTCCCGGACGCCCTGTTCGCGTGTCCGTGGGAGCGCAGTGAAGATCGTCGTCGGCCTGGGGAACCCGGGCGACCGCTATGCAAAGACCCGCCACAACATCGGCTGGATGGTCGTTGACCGCCTCGCCGAGCTTGCGGGCTGGGCCGGTCGCGCCCGGACGCGAGATGCATCGCTGATCGCCATGGGCCGGTTCCGCGGCCTCGATCTCGTCCTCGCGAAGCCGCTGACGTACATGAACGACTCGGGGCTCGCGGTGCGCAAGCTGCTCGCCCGCGAGCACGCGCCGCTCCCCGACCTTCTTGTCATCGCCGACGACTTCGCGCTCCCGTTCGGGAAGCTGCGGTTCCGCGAGGGTGGCAGCGCCGGCGGGCACAACGGCCTGCGGTCGATCATCGGCGAGCTCGGGACGGAGAAGTTCAGCCGGCTCCGGGTGGGAATCGGTGATCCCGGCCGAACGGCCGTCGACCATGTCCTGAGCGGCTTTGCGCTGGACGAGCGGCAGCGGCTCGACGAGCTTCTCGACGCGGCGGCGCAGGGAGTCGAGGCGTGGGCGCGCGAGGGGACGAGCAAGGCCGCCAATCGATTCAACACGTTCGAGCTGCGGCCGGCGGACGCGGATCGCGTCGCCGCGCCCGGCGAGGTCGATGGCCCACCGGGGACGGACGGGGTGCGCCGAACGAGGACGGGCTGGCGACGGGTCCGGCCGCCCGAGCCGGAAGCGTGACGCCATGACGGAGCGACAGCTCCCGCCTCTCCGGGGCAAGCGCGCGAGCGAGCGGCGCGCCGGCGACAAGGCGATCGCGGACGCGCTCGCGCGGCGCGCGGCCCTCGATCTCGAGGAGCGCGATTTCGACACCGCCGAGGTCGACGCCGAGGTCGACGACGCACGCCGAGCGGAGGCCGCCGACGAGGCAGCGCGCGCTGCCGCGCGCGCGAAGGCGGCCGCGCCGGCGGCGGCCGCGACACGGCCAGGACGCGGATCCGCCCGCGATGCCGCGCAGCCCGGGCGTGGCGCGGGCCGGCGCCTCCCGGACCTCTCCGTCCTGCCGCCACTCCTCCATCCGACCGGCTCGTTCTCCGCGCTCCGGGAACGGCTCGGTGACGCAGCGTCCGTGCCTCCCGCCGGCCGTCACGCCGGGCTCACCTCCGTGCCGCACGGCGCGAAGAGCTACCTCGCCGCTGCACTCGCGCTCGGTGCCACGGGCGAGCGGCTCTGCTGGGTCGCGCGCGACGCGGAGATCGGCGACCGCGTCGCGGAGGAGCTCGGCGCGTGGCTGGGCGACGCTGAGGCGGTCGCGGTGCTCGAGCCGCGGACGGCGCTCGCCTACGAGCGCAGCGAGCTCGTCCCGGACGAGACGGCGGCGCGGGTCGCGGCCCTCGCGGCGTGGCGGACCGGCCGGCCGCGCGTCCTCGTGGCGAGCGTCCAGGCGCTCCTCCAGCACACGATCTCGCCGGGCGATCTCCCCGCCGAGCCGCGGACGCTCCGAACCGGCACCCGCGTCTCGCTGGAGCGCCTCGCCCTCGACCTCCTCGATCTCGGCTATATGCCCGTCCTCGAGGTCGCGGGACGCGGCGAGTTCGCGCGGCGCGGCGGAATCATCGACGTCTTCCCGCCGTCGAGCCCGCTGCCCGTCCGGATCGAGTTCTTCGGGGACGAGATCGATTCGCTCCGGGCCTTCGATCCGGCCGACCAGCGGACGGTCCATCCCGCCGACGCGGTCGTGCTGCTTCCGGCGACGGAGTTCCTTCTCCCCGAGGGCGGCGCGGCGAGCATCCGCGAGGGTCTTGGGCGCGGCGCGAGCCGGCTCCCGGAACGGCTCCTCGCGGACCTCGCCCGGTTCGCCGGAGAGGCCGAGACGGCGAGCGCCGGCCCGGCGACGCGGGCACTGCCGGTCGGGGACGCGGCAGAGGTGTGGGCGGCACATCTCTCGCCGGCGACTGGGCTCGATCATCTCGAGCCCGGGACGCTTCTCGTCCTCGACGAGCCGGGCGATCTCGCCGACGCCGCCGACTTCCTCTGGCGCCAGGCGGACGAGCGACGTGCCGACCTGGTCGCGGCCGGCGATCTGCCGAAGGACTGGCCGTCGACGTATCTGCCACGGAAGGACTGGAAGTCGCGGCTACTGCGTGCGCGAACGCTCGAGCTGACGTGGGAGTCCGAAGCCGCGGGAGCGATGGCCGGGCGGGGACTGTCGAGCGGCGACCTCTTCGGCTGGCGCGAGCCGGACCTGCCACCGGGGCGCAGCGCGCGGCTCGGCGAGGCCGTTGACCGGTGGCAGGCGGACGGCGCGCGCGTTGTCCTCGCCTCGGACCAGGCGTACCGGTTGAGCGAGATCCTCGGCGAAGCGGGGCACGCCGTCGGTGTCTCGGCCGGGCTGACGGAGGCCCCGCCCGCGGGCGCCGTGGCCCTCATCGAGCGGAGCCTGAACGACGGCTTCGCCGGCGGCCCGGATCGGCTCGTCGTGGTCACGGATCGCGAGCTGTTCGGCTCCGTCCGCGTCCGGCGCCCGAAGGCGATGCGGCGCGTCGTGCCGCGCGACATCCTCGAGCGGCTGACGCCCGGCGACTTCGTCGTCCACATCGACCACGGCATCGCGCGCTACGAGCAGATGCTCCGGCGCGGCGTCGCCGGCGAGGAGCGCGACTATCTCGAGCTGAGCTTCGCGGCCGGCGATCGCATCTTCGTGCCGGTCGAGCAGATCGGGCGGATCAGCCGCTACTCGGGCGGGGAGCGGCCGTCGCTCTCGAAGCTCGGTGGGACGGAGTGGCTGCGGACGAAGCAGCGGGTTCGCAAGGCGGTCACGGACCTCGCCCAGGAGCTGCTCCAGCTCTACGCGGCTCGCGAGAACGCGCCGGGCCACGCGTTCAACCCCGACACGCCGTGGCAGGGCGAGCTCGAGGCGTCCTTTCCGTACGAGGAGACGGTCGACCAGCTCCGCGCCGTCGGCGAGGTCAAGCACGACATGGAGGCTGGCCGGCCGATGGACCGGCTCGTCGTCGGGGACGTCGGCTACGGCAAGACCGAGGTGGCGCTGCGGGCGGCGTTCAAGGCGATCCAGGACGGCAAGCAGGTCGCCGTCCTCGTTCCGACGACCGTCCTTGCCGCGCAGCACTACGAGACGTTCAGCCAGCGCTTCGGTGCCTTCCCGGTGAAGGTTCGGCTGCTGTCGAGGTTCGTATCCGCGCGCGACCAGGAGCAGGCGATCGACGGCCTCGCGGATGGTTCGGTCGATCTCGTGATCGGGACCCATCGGCTGCTCTCGAAGGACGTCGTCTTCAAGGATCTTGGGCTCGTCGTCGTCGACGAGGAGCAGCGGTTCGGTGTCGCGGCGAAGGAGCGGCTGAAGCGGCTGCGGAGCGAGGTCGACGTCGTGACGCTGTCGGCGACACCGATCCCGCGCACGCTCAATCTCGCGCTCGCCGGCGTTCGCGACCTGTCCGTCATCGAGACCCCGCCGGAGGACCGGCTGCCGATCCAGACGCGGGTCGCCGAGGCATCCGCGGGGTTGGTCCGGGACGCGATCCTCCGCGAGCTCGACCGCGGCGGGCAGGTGTTCTACGTCCACAACCGCGTCGAGACGATCGAGGCCCAGGCCGAGCAGCTCCGGAAGATGCTGCCCGGTGTCCGGATCGTCGTTGGGCACGGCCAGATGCCCGAAGGCGCGCTCGAGAAGGTGATGGTGACCTTCGCGGGCGGCGGAGCGGACGTCCTCGTCTGCACGACGATCATCGAGTCCGGGCTCGACATCCCGAACGCCAACACGATCATCATCGACCGCGCGGACACGCTCGGGCTGGCACAGCTGTACCAGCTCCGCGGGCGGGTGGGACGGTCGTCGCGGCGGGCGTACGCGTACCTGCTGTACCGGCGGCGCGAGCGGCTGTCGGACGAGGCGCGCAAGCGGCTCCAGGCGATCTTCAACGCGTCGGAGCTGGGAGCCGGGTTCCAGATCGCGCTCGCGGACCTCGAGATCCGTGGCGCGGGCAATATCCTCGGCGGCGAGCAGTCCGGGCACATGGCGGCCGTCGGCTTCGACCTCTACTCGCGACTGCTCGCCGAGGCGGTCGAGGAGACGAAGGCGCATCGCGAGATGCGGGCACCGGTCGTCGAGCCGCCACAGGCCGTGCTCGACCTCCCGATCGAGGCGCACCTGCCGGACGCGTACGTCCCCGAAACCGCCCAGAAGCTGGAGCTCTACCGGCGACTGGCGAGGGCCCGTTCGTCCGGCGACCTGGCCGCGTTCCGGCAGGAGGTCGTCGACCGGTTCGGCCCGATGCCGCCGCCCGTCGTCCGCCTCGTCGAGGTCGCGGAGCTCCGAATGGCGGCCGAGGCTGCCGGCGTCTCGTCGATCTCGCGCGAGGAGGGACAGCTCGTCGTGCGCTTCGGTGCGGGGCTGTCGCGTGCAACCGCGATGCAGTTGCTGGGAAGCGGCGGTTTGCCGGGCGTGAAGCCCTCCGATGTCGCGTTCGCATCGAACCAGGTTCGGATCCGGTTGCCGCGCGACGCGATGAAGTCGTGGGCGCTGACGCAGGCCGTCGTCGCACGACTGAGCGCGGCCGCGGTCGACGAGCCGGTTCATGCCTGACGGCACGGCGCGGACGCTGCGCCTCGAGATCGAGGTGACGTCGGACGCGGACATCGAGGCGCTCGAGGGCGCGCTGCTGGCCGCCAAGGCGACGGAGCTGGCCGAAGCCCATCGGCGGTCGGCGCGGCACGCGTTCGGCTACGGCAGCGACACCGCGCGGGACACGATGTCGGACGAGGTCGAACACCGCCGGCGGCGCGTGACGATGCTCGAGCGGGTCATCGCGGCGCTCCGCAGCGCCTCGCGGGACTAGGGCGTTTCGGTTCGATGCGACCGCGTGTGGTCGTCGCATGGCCAAGCGGCCAAACGTCCACGAGCAGAGGCCGGCGCTAACCCTTGGGGAGACGATGGACGATCGCCAGTTTGCGGGACGCCTCTTGATCATCCGCGGGTTGCTCTCGACGGCGATCGCGCTTCTCGGGCTCGCTGCGGGATCGCTTCCTGTCGCCGCGGAATGCGACGGCCCAATTCCTTCGTTTCGTGACGCGCTCGAGACGGCAACGCG
>DASWSI010000179.1:0-7293 GCA_036402715.1 Candidatus Limnocylindrales bacterium | reverse complement strand
CCGATCCAGCCCGGCGGACCGAAGATCCTCGTCGGTGGCGGCGGCGAGCAGCGGACGTTGAAGATCGCGGCGAAGCACGCCGACATGACCCATTGGTTCCCGCTCGGTCTCGAGGCGCTGCAGCACAAGAACGAGGTGCTCGAGCGGCACTGCGAGGCGATCGGGCGTGACCCGGGAACGATCGAACGAACGGTGGCGACTCCGGTGCTCGTCGCCTCGACCCAGTCCGACGCGGACGCGATGCTCGATCGCCTGCCGCCGGAGCGCCGGGCGAACGTCATCGGCGGCCCGCCGGAGAAGGCAGCCGAAGGCCTTCGGCCGTACCTCGATGCCGGGTTCACGGGCTTCACGTTCAACAATCCGGTCCTTCGGACGCCGGAGGCGATCGGCGCGGCGGGCGAGCTGCTGAAGCTCATCTCCTAGGCGGCGCGCCCGCACGCACCGGCCATCACGGCGCGCGGACGAGCACCTCGTCGCCGACGGCGATCCGTCCCGGGCGCTCGACCTCGCCCCAGACACCGAAGTCGAGGTTCCTGCCCTCGCGCAGCCCGCGGTACTCCTTGATCGCGCGCAACGCGTCGAGGTCACGGACGCCGACCGACGGGTCCTGGGTCGGGATCGCGCACCGCGGCACCGGCGCGCTGACCCGAAGCAGCACCTCGCCCACCTCGATCGTCCGGCCGATCCACGAATCCTCTTCGTGTGCGGCCGCGCCGGACAGCTCGATCAGCATCCGGAACCGACGCCCGTCGACACGGTCGGTCCCGAGTGCCTCCGCGAGGCGGGCGAGCGAGCCGTCCGATACGAGCGTCGTCTGGTGGACCTCACGCGTGCCACCGGGCGCATCGACGCGCACGACACGGACCGGCCTTTGCGCGTACGGCTCGAGCGCCGCGCCCCAGGGCCCCTCGACGATGTGGCCGCGGGCGGTACGGCCGTACATGAACGTCGAGACCGGTTCGCCAACGCGGACATCGCCGTCGACAACGGAGCCATCCGGCAACGTGAGGCGAAGCGTCGACCCGTCGGGATCCGTCCGCGCGGCCACCTGGACGATCGTGCCGGCGACGAGGCCGTCGATCAGGCGGCCGGTGTCGTCGATGAGGTAGAAGCGGCGGTCCTCGACGACGCCGTTCGCCGTGACGTCGATCGCGTCGGGGTGCTCGAGAGCGAGTCCCTTGACGTGCGGAACGTTGAATCGGGCGACGCGCGGCATCGGGCGATGCTAACCGCAAACGAAAAGGCCGAGGCACTTCTGCCTCGGCCGTCCCGTTTTCCCCCTGGTGAGCGGTCGATCAGCTCGCGACGGGTGTTGTCCGCGTGAGCCAGCCGGCGACCCAGCCGGTCGCTGTCGGAGAGCGCCGAACCTTCAGCCAGATTCGGCCCTTCGTATCGTGCCCGGTTGCCAGCACGGCGAGCTTGGTGTTCTTCGCGAGGACGCTGAGGACGCGCGTGCGCGTCCCGACGCCGAACCGGAAGTTCACCCGCGTCGTGGTGTAGCGGACGCCAACGGCCTTGGCCGTCGACGGAGTCACGGCCGGCTTGGCCGCGACGAGACCGGACATCCCCGTGTGGAGGTACGTCGTGAACGGGGCCGTGACGGCATGGACCTTGTGGATCCGAACGCCGGACGTCAGCGTGCTGATCGCATACCCGTTACCGATGTAGATCCCGATGTGACTCCCACCACCCCAGACGACGAGGTCGCCCGGCTTCGGGTTGGTGGTGCTTGCCAGGCCACGCTTGCGGAAGTACGAGTAGTACCCACGAGCGGACATCCGCCCACCGATCTTGTTGACGTAGCCGGTGGACTTGAAGACGTAGTAGACGAGCCCGGAGCAGTCGAACGCGTTCGGTCCAACCGCGTAATGAACCCAGGGTCGCCCAAGCTTCGTCCTGGCCTTGGCGATGACCTTCTGAGCGGGAGTGACCGCTGCGGAGGTCGCGGCCGCGGGAGTTGCGGCGCTAGTCGGGGCGGGGGCTCCCGCCGCGAAGATGAACACTGCAGTGAAAGCGGCGAATGCGGCCGCGCGCAAATGCGTATACGTGAACCTCAATGTGCTCCTTCCTACCAGGGCACCGACGTCTACAGTCGGTGGCGATGGGATAGTCCCGTCGAGGCGGTGCGGTCGCGGGGGAAAGAACGACCGACGGCCGGTGGACGGGGGTTGGATCGTGGGTGAGCCACGTCCAACACGTCTCAGTGGACGACGTAACCCTAACAACTTCCTCGCGGTACCTGTCAACCCCGTGACACAACGTGGCGTTGCCAGCGTGCGACCGCCGAGCGTGAGCGTCCCACGTGACGCGCCGCTACCATCCGCCGATGGACTACGGAATCTGCCTTCCGAACTTCCCCGACGGCGCGAGTCGCGAGGGCATCGAGGCTGCCGCCGACGCCGCGGAACGCCTCGCCTGGTCGACGGTCTGGACGACCGATCACGTCCTCGTCGAGGCCGCGTCCGCGGCTGAGTACGGGCGGATCTACGACGCGATTCTCACCCTCGCCTGGGTCGGCGCGCGGTTCGCGACCGTCAAGCTCGCGACGAGCATCATCGTCGTCCCACAGCGGAATGCCGTCGTGCTCGCCAAGGAGCTCGCGTCGCTCGACGCGCTGACCGGCGGTCGGGTGATCGCCGGTGTCGGCGTCGGGTGGAACGAGACCGAGTTCGCGAATCTGGGGGTCGGCGACCGCTTCCGCGTCCGCGGCGCGTACCTCGACGAGACGATCGCGCTGTGGCGTCACCTCTGGTCGGGTTCGCGGGACCCGTTCCACGGTCGGTTCCACACGATCGACGACTTCGTGTTCGGTCCCCTCCCCGACCAGCGCGACAGGCTGCCGATCATCGTCGGCGGCGAGTCGGACGCGGCGCTGCGGCGTGCGGGCGCGGTGGCGGACGGCTTTCACTCGAGTTCGACGGGGCCGGAGGAGTACGGACCACTCGCAGACAAGGTCCGGGCCGCGGCCAGTGCCGCCGGACGAACCCCGCAGCTCTCGGCGCGGGTGAACGTTCGGCTCGGCGAGACCGCGGGGTCGCGGTACGCGATGCGCGGCACGCCGGAGGACGTCGCCGCGGAGGTCCGGGCATTCGCGACCGTCGGGGTGACGCATCTCGCGCTCGCCTTCGGCGAGACGTCGCCGGAGGGCGTATCAGAAGCCGCCGAGCGGTTCGCGCGCGAGGTCGTGCCGCTCGTCTGAGGCATCGCGGCAGCGCGATTCTGCGAGATCGTTGCGCGGCCGCACCACGAACTACGCGTGAACCGCGGATTGCCTTCTCCGGTACCTCAACGACAGATACCGGCAGTGCAGTCGGCTGGGGTAGCCTACGCACCCATTCGCCGGTCAGTGACAGGTCAATGCTGCGTATCGCCTCATCCGTACTGACGCTGCTCGTGGCCCTCGTGGCGGCACTTCCCGGCGCCGCGCTCGCGGCGCCCGCGCACGCGCCAAAGGTCGTGCTCATCGTGGGGCCCGCCGGCGCGGCGACGGACGGCTACCGGGCACTCGCGGACGACGCGGCCGATGCTGCGCGGGACTTCACCCCGAATGTCGTGAAGGTCTACTCCCCGAACGCCACCTGGCCCGCGGTTCGTCGCGCGCTCGACGGCGCGTCGATCGTCGTCTACCTCGGCCACGGCAACGGCTGGCCCAGCCGGTATCGCGACACGCTCTTTCCGCCGTCGCAGAATGGCTTCGGGCTCAACCCGACCGCGGGCAGCGGCGACGACGCCCACCAGTATTTCGGTGAGGAGCGGATCTCGGCGGACGTCAAGCTCGCGAAGAACGCGGTCGTGGTGCTGAGCCACCTCTGCTACGCGAGCGGCAACACGGAGCCGGGCCTCCCGGAAGGCACGATCACGGACGCGCGGCAACGGATCGACAACTACGCGGCAGGGTTCATCGACGCGGGCGCCGCGGCCGTCATCGCAGAGGGTCACCTCGGGCCGGCGTACTACGTTCGGGCGCTGCTCGCCGGGAAGGGCTCGGTCGCGCGCATCTGGAACGCGTCACCAACCGCCAGGGGCCACACGACGACGTTCAAGAGCGTCCGCAGCCCCGGCTACACGGCAATGATGGATCCGGACCACGAGAGCAGCGGCTTCTACCGCTCGATCGTGCTGCGGTCCGGCGCAACATCCGCCCAGCTCGACGAGGGAGCGCAGAACGTCACGCCGGACGTCGCGCCGGCCGACCCGACGCTGGCCGGGATCGGGCTCGAGCTCGGAACGCCGTACTTCGCGGATCGACCGGTCGCCGGTTCGAAGACCCAGGTTCGCATCCCGTACACGCTCGGCAAGGGCAAGACGCTCCCCGCCGGGGTGAGCGTCGGAGTCCGGTGGGACCCGATCGACGTTCCCGATCCCGCGGCGCCGGCCGCGACGGCGCCGAGCGCGGGCACGTCACCGGACACCACGCCGTCGCCGTCCGCGAGTCCATCGCCGACGCCAGGTGCGACGGCCGTGCTGCCTGCAGCCGCGGCGCCGGGGAGCCGCCCGGTCGGACGACGCCCGAACCCAACCGTCTCGGAGCAGCCGGACAGCACGCCACGGCAGCCGGATCCCAACGACCCGTCGCTCCAGCCCGTCTCGCTCGTCGCGCCGGAGCGGCTCGGGTCGCTCGTCGATCCGAAGAAGGCCTCGATCGGCCGGACGCGGATCGCGGCGCCGGTGTCGATCCCCGCGCAGCCCGGGCGGTACCGGCTCGTCGTCACGCTCCATGACGCAACCGGAGTCGCGTATGACGCGGCGACGCAGGCACTCCTCAAGGGCGTCTTCGTCCGCGTCACGGGCGAAACGGCGGTCGACTACCTCGTCGCGGCGAGCAGGACCGCCGCGGCGGGCGGCACGTTCGAGCTTCCGGTTGGTGTCGCGAACCTCGGGACCAAGGCCTGGGGCCACCAGGCGCTCGGCGCGGCTCGTCGGGTCGGCGATGCGGGCGGCGCGACCAATGCGACGCTCATCGGGCGGTGGATCGCGCTGAATCCCGATCCCGCGGCCGCGGCCCCGGAGGCGATCGTCGTCGACCTGCCCGCGGGCCTCGCGCCGGCGGCGGTTGCACGGGTCGTGCTCGCGGGCAGCGCGCCGTCGGTGGCCGGTGACTACCTCCTCATGCTCGATGTCGTCGTGCCAGGTCGCGGCTCGCTCGCGTCCGCCGGCGTTTCGCCGGCACTCGTTCGGGTGACGGTCGACCCCGGCTGATTCGCGGGCCCGGAGTGTGGCGGCGGTTCCACAGCCCGGGCCACCCGCCACTCCACTGCAATGCCGCCGTGATGCGGGTGTCGCGGTCCTGTTGGTCCCCGTAGGCGATACTGCGTCGATGACCCATCCCGACCGCCTCCGAATTGCGCTCATCGCGCCCCCGATGCTCCCGGTTCCGCCGCCGACGTACGCCGGGACCGAGCGCGTCGTCGCGGCGCTCGCGGAGGAGCTCCACCGTCGCGGCCACCAGGTCACGCTCTTCGCGCCCGGCGACTCGGTCGTCTCGTGCGAGCTCGTCCCGACGCTGCCGCGCAGCCTCTGGACGGAGGGCTACAGCGGCGACGTCAGCTCGTTCATCAACATCGGGCTCGCGAAGGCGTGGGAGCAGCACGAGCGGTTCGACGTGATCCACTCGCATGTCGAGGCGCTCGGATTCCTGTTCGCCCGCCATTGCCCGACACCGGTCATCACGACGCTGCACGGTCGGCTCGACTCGTGGGGCTTCCCGGAGCTCATCCGTGAGTTCCCGGAGATTCCGCTCGTCGCCATCAGCGAGAGCCAGCGCCGTTGGGCGGACGACGCGAACTGGGTCGCGACGATCCACCACGGCCTGCCGCTCGAGGTCATGCCGTTCAGCGACAAGCCTGGCGACTATCTCGCGTTCGTCGGCCGGATCACCCCGGAGAAGGGCATCGCCGACTGCGTCGAGCTGGCGCGTCGGACGGGGCTTCCCCTGAGGATGGCCGCGAAGGTCTACGACGACCACGAGAAGGAGCATTTCGCGGAGGTCGTGCAGCCGGCCGTCGAGGAGGGCGTCGTCGAGTTCCTCGGCGAGCTGGGGCATCTCGAGCGCGATCCGCTCTACGCCGGCGCGCTGGCCACGATCATGCTCGGAGCGTGGCCGGAGCCGTTCGGACTCGTCGCCATCGAATCGCTCGCGACCGGAACGCCCGTCATCGCCCGCCGCGCCGGCGCGTTGACCGAGACCATCGAGCATGGCGTCGACGGGTTCCTCGTCGACGACCTGCGCGAGGCCGAGCTCGCCGTCTCTCGCGTCCGCGAGCTCGACCGGACGGAGATCCGACGCCGCGCCATCGAGCGCTTCTCGCCGGCCCGGATGACGGACCAGTACGAGGTCGCCTACGAGCGCGTCATCCGCGACAAGGCGGACGGCGCCGAGGCGTCGAGGCTGCTCGCGGCGACCTGATCGGCGTTAGGCCGATGTGACGGGCCGCGCCCCGGACCGGGGAATGCCCGACGTCGCCGTTCGTACGATCGGGTCCCAAGCGTTCGGAGGTGATTTCGTGGCGTCTTCCGGTCCGATCAAGTTCGGTGCCCTTCTCTGGCCCCAGTACACCGACTGGGCCTCGCTCCGCGACACGGCGGCCTACGCCGACGAGCTGGGCTTCGAGTCGCTCTGGACGTGGGATCACCTCTACCCGATCGTCGGATCGCCCGAGGGCCCGATCTTCGAGGGATATCTCACCCTCGCGGGGTTCGCCGGCGTCACGAAGCGGGCCACGCTCGGGCTCATGGTCGGCGCGAACACGTTCCGCAACCCGGGGCTGACGGCGAAAGAGGTCACGACGCTCGACCACATCTCCAACGGCCGCGCGGTTCTCGGCATCGGCGGCGCCTGGTTCGAGACAGAGCACGACGCGATGGGCATCGACTTCGGGTCCGGCTTCGGCCAGCGGCTCGACTGGCTCGATGAGTCGGTCGAGGTCATCCACGGGATGCTGCACGGCGAGGAGCCCACGGCACGCGGGCAGCGCTACCACGCGAAGAAGGCGCGGAACGACCCGCCGCCGGTCCAGAAGCATCTCCCGATCCTCATCGGTGGCGGCGGGGAGAAGAAGACGCTGCGCACGACCGCACGCTTCGCCGACATGTGGAACATCAACGGCGACGTCGACGAGGTACGGCACAAGGATGAGGTGCTCCGTCGGTGGTGCGACGACGTCGGCCGCGACACGAACGAGATCGAGCGGACGTTGTCCGCGAATGCCGTGATCCTCCGCGACGATCCCGCCGAGGCGGCGCGCGTCGGGAAGGAGACGGGGCGCCGAAATGGCGGTTGGGAGGGCGCCGACT
>DASWSI010000178.1:0-5701 GCA_036402715.1 Candidatus Limnocylindrales bacterium | reverse complement strand
GCCGAGGGCGCGGGCGCCGAGTTCGTCAAGACCTCGACCGGGTTCGCGGCCTCCGGCGCGACGCACGAGGACCTCGCGCTGATGCGGCGGAGCGTCTCCGATCAGATCCGCGTCAAGGCCGCGGGCGGCGTTCGGACGCTCGATGCGCTGATCGACGTGATGAACCTGGGCGTCACGCGCATCGGGGCAACGGCCACAGCCGCGATCATCGACGACTTCCGGGCGCGCAAGGCCGGGGCCGCGGGCACGGAACCCGGCGCGCCCGCGGCAACGGCGACGGCATCCGCGGGCGAGGGCAGCTACTGATGGACGAGGTCCGGATCGGGATGCTCGGCTCGGGGTTCATCGGTGAGTTCCACGCCGACGGGCTCCGCTACATCCCGGCGACGCGCGTCGCCGCGAACTGGGGCGCCGGCCCGAAGCGACGCGAGGCGTTCGCGCGCCGGTTCGGAAGTCGCCCGCTCGACTCGCTCGACGCGGTCTGCGCCGATCCCGAGGTCGACCTCGTCGTCGTCTCGCTGCCGAATCACCTCCACCTCGACGCCGTCCGTTCGGCGGCCTCGCACGGCAAGGGCGTCGCGTGCACGAAGCCCCTCGGGCGCAACGGCGCAGAGGCGGCGGAGATGCTGCGGCTCGTGACCGAGGCCGGCGTCTTCCACGCCTACCTCGAGAACATCGTCTTCAACGCCGAGATGATCCGGATGCGCGAGATGATCGAATCCGGGGCGATCGGCCGGCTCTCGACGTTCCGTGCGCGGGAAGGGCATAGCGGCCCGCACGCGCCGCACTTCTGGGACGCGAAGCTGGCCGGCGGCGGCGCGCTCCTCGACATGGCGTCGCACGGCGCCGAGGCGGCCCGATCGATGTTCGGCAAGGACGTCGCGGTCCGCGACGTCTTCGCCTGGGGTGACACGCTCGTCCACGGCGGCCGGACCAGCCTCGAGGACAACGCCGTCATGCTCATCCGGTTCGAGGACGGTCGGGTCGCGACGATGGACGTGTCGTGGTCGTCGAAGGGCGGGCTCGAGAGCCGGTTCGAGGCGTACGGCGACGGCGGGCGGATCGTCCAGGACATCATCTCGAGTCCCCTTCGGGCGTTCATCGAGCGTCCGGCGGGCTACCTCGGGGAGAAGGTCGACGCCGACACCGGTTGGGTCTATCCCGTCCCGAACGAGACGTACGTCCACGGCCACGACGCGATGATGGCGGACGTCGTGACCGCGTTCCGGGAGGGCCGCACGCCGCGGGAGACGTTCGAGGACGGCCTCATCGTGAACACGATCCTCGACGCCGCCTATCGCTCGATCGCGAGCGGTCATTGGGAATCCGTCGAGCGCCCCATGGCGGGCGCATGAGCCGCCCCGCCCCGCGGGACGCAGCCTGTCGAGAGCACCGGCGAGGAGTCGCCTGCGTAATCGGCCAACGAGGAGGTAGCTGACCAGGCGACACGCGACCCGCGCACCAGCCATGATGGTCCGGCCGACGACTCATGAGAGGGCCCGGTCGGCGCAAGGAGAGAGGAAGCTTCATGAAGAGACTCGGTTTGGCTCGCGGCCTCGTGGCCGTGGCGGTGATGTCGATCATCGCCGGAGCCTGCAGCGCGACGCCCGCGACATCCGGCGCGGCGGGCGGCGGCAAGTCGTACACGATCGGATTCTCGAACGCCGGCGGAGTCGGCAACGGCTGGCGCGAGGCGATGCTCTGCTCGGCCAAGGCGCAGGCCGTCAAGGCCGGCAACGTCTCGAAGGTCACGATCATCCATCGCAACACGGACGCGCCGGGCCAGCTGGCGGACATCCGGACCCTGATCGCCCAGGGCGTCAACGCGATCATCATCAACCCGTCCGGGCCTGATGCCCTCAATCCCGCGATCAAGGAAGCGACCGATGCCGGAATCACCGTCATCGCCGTCGACGCCTCGGTCACCGCGCCGGGCGCGTACAACCTCTCGAACGACCAGGAGCAGTACGCCTACCTCGGAGCGTCGTGGCTGTTCAAGGCGATGAACGACACGGGCTCCGTCGTCTACATGCGCGGCATCGCCGGCCACCCTGCGGACACCGATCGCGACAAGGGCTTCCAGCGCGCGCTCAAGGAGCATCCGGGGGTCAAGATCGCGGCCACGACGGTCACCAAGTGGGATCCGGTCACGGCCACCCAGCAGATCAACGACATCATGAGCGCGGGCACGAAGTTCGACGGCATCTGGACGTCCGGCGTCGACTCGAACATCGTCGACGCGCTGAAGGCGGCCCAGCACCCGTACGTGCCGATCGTCGGCGCGGACAACGCGGGCTTCGTCACCCAGCTCCTCAAGGAGCCGAACCTCAAGGGCGCCGCGGTGACGAACCCGGCCTCGATCGGCGGCGCCGGGGTCACCCTCGCGCTGCAGATCCTCGGCGGCCAGAAGCCGGCGAGCAACACCGTCCACGTCACGCCTGAGCTGTGGAGCAACTCGGACGACGCCGGCAAGGCCAAGCTCACCGCAGCCGCCGACGCCACCCTCCCGCCGACCTGGCCCCTGGGTCTGACGATCCAGGACTGGACGACGTACTCCAAGCCGGAGCTCATCGCCTGCAAGGGCCCGGGCGACAAGTAGGCCCGATCCCCTCACCCGACAGCGCATGGGGGTGCCGGCCTCGCCGGCACCCCCGCTTCTTCCGTTCCACACCAGCAGGACGAGCCTGACGTGATCGACGGCGCATCGGAGCTGCTGCTCGACGCCACCGGCGTGGCGAAGCACTACGGCGCCGTCGTCGCCCTGCGGTCCGCGTCGCTCGCCGTCAGACCCGGCGAGGTCCATGCGCTCATGGGCGCGAACGGCGCCGGCAAGAGCACCCTCGTCAAGATCCTCACCGGCGGCGTCCGCCCGGATCGCGGCACGATCCTCGTCCACGGCAAGCCGTTCCTCGCCCGATCGCCGGCCGAGGCGCGACGCGGCGGGATCGTGTCCGTCTACCAGGAGCCGGCGCTCATCCCGGACCTCGACGTCCGGTCGAATCTCCGCCTCACCCAGTCGCCGATCGAGGCGACGCGCCACTGGCTCGCGGAGCTGGGTCTGCCGGACCTCGATCTCGGCGACCTCGCCCGCGACGTGCCGCTTGCGTCGCTGCGAATCATCGACCTCGCACGCGCGCTCGCCATCGAGCCGGATGTCCTCCTGCTCGACGAGATGACGGCGGCACTCCCCGCGAACCTGACCGAGCGCGTCCTCGAGGTCGTCGCGCGCCAGCGCGGGACGAGGCGGTCCGTCATCTTCATCTCGCATCGGATGATCGAGATCAATGCCGTCTGCGACCGCGCGACCGTCCTCCGCGAGGGCGAGACGGTCGGCGTCGTCGACGTCACCCCCGGCTCGGAGAACCGGATCGTGTCGCTCATGCTCGGCGACATCGCGCGCGACCTTCCGGCCCGAATCGCGGACGTCGCCGCGAGCGCCGGCCGGGCCGCCGACGCGACGCCACGCATCACGGCGCGGAATCTCAGCTCCGGAACGAAGCTGTCGGATGTCTCGTTCGACCTCTATCCCGGCGAGGTCCTCGGCGTCGTCGCCCTCGAGGGCCAGGGGCAGGACGAGCTCTTCGACATCCTGTCCGGCTCAGAACGGCCGAGCAGCGGCGAGCTCCTCGTCGACGGAGCGGCGGCGTCGTTCCGGCACCCGGCCGACGCGATCCGCGCCGGCCTCGTCTACGTCCCGGCGGACCGCGCCGAAGCGCTTCTCATGCAGCGCTCCGTCCGCGAGAACATCGCCCTGCCGTTCACGACACGATTCGGGGCGTGGGGCCCGATCGACGTCCGGGGCGAGCGACGCAAGGTCGACACCGCCATCTCGACGCTGCAGATCGACACCCGGGCGGCGTCCGAGGTGCGCCGGCTGTCCGGCGGGAATCAGCAGAAGGTGACGATCGCGCGCTGGGTGGCCGGCGGCGTCCGGACGATGCTCTGCTTCGACCCGACGCGCGGCATCGACATCGGCACGAAGCAGCAGATCTACCAGCTCGTGCGCGACCTCGCGGCGGCCGGCGCGGCCGTCCTGCTCTACACCTCCGAGCTGAAGGAGATCCAGCTCGCCTGCGACCGGGCGATCGTCATCTTCCGGGGCCGGATCGTCGCGGAGATCGGCGTGGCCGAAGCCGACGAGCCCACGCTTCTGCGAGCGGCCTACGACCTCAAGCCCGATGCCGTCATGCCGGAGGTCGTCGCGGCCGAGACCGCAGCCGCCGCGGGGACCGGCCCCACGGTCGCCGCGCCCATGGCGAAGCGATGACCGCCGCCGCCGGAACGATGGGCGCGCGCCCGAGCGTCGCCGAAGGTGCCGTCGGGTTCGTCCGCAGGAACGGCTGGACGCTCGCGCTGTTCGGCCTCCTCGTCGTCGTCCTCGCAATCACGAAGCTGCTGAATCCGAACTACGGACCCGCGGGGATCCAGGGCCTCGCCATCGCGATCCTGCCGATCGCATTCGCCGCGGTCGCCCAGGCGATCGTCGTCATCTCGGGCGGAATCGATCTCTCGGTCGGGTCGATGATGGCGCTCGCCAGCGTCACGTCGGCCGTGCTGATGAAGGACCAGGGCGACCTCTTCGGGGTCGGCGTCGTCATCGGCGTTCTGGTGCTCGGCGTGCTCGTCGGCGCGATCAACGGCGGCCTCGTCGTCGCGACGAAGGTGCCGGACATCGTCGTCACGCTCGCGATGTCGTTCGTCTGGGCCGGCACGGCGCTGCTGATCCTCAACACCCCGGGCGGCGGCGCCGCGCCGTGGCTCATGGAGATCATCTCGGGGCCGCTCGGCACGCCGTGGCTGCCGAAGTCGATCGTCGTCCTCGCGGTCATGGTCGCGGTCATCTGGCTCCCGCTTCGGCGGTCGCGGCTCGGGCTCGCGATGTACGCCGTGGGGAGCCACCGGCTGGCAGCGTTTCGCAGCGGCGTCTCCGTCGCCCCGACGAAGATCATTGCCTACAGCCTGACGGGGTTCTTCGCCGCGCTCGGTGGGCTCGCGCTGACGGCGACCGGTGGCGTCGGTGCGCCGGTTCCCGGGTCCTACACGCTCGAAAGCGTGGCCGCGATCGTCCTCGGTGGGGTGAGCCTCGCCGGCGGACGCGGCGGCGTCCTCGGCCCGATCATCGCGGTCATCGTCCTGGCGCTCGTCCGGACGGACCTGTTCTTCGCCGGCGTGGACCCGAACTGGTCGACCGCGGTCCAGGGAGGAATCCTCATCGGCGTCGTGATGTTCGGCAGCCTCGTCGCGATGCGCAAGGTCCGGGCGTGACCGGCACGGCAGCGACGGCGGACGGGGCCGGGACGACGGGCGGGGCGCGGACCCCATCCGTGGTGACTGGCGGCTGGCGCCGCGTCGTCCGGGATCAGCCGATCATCCCGCTCCTCGTCCTCCTGGTCGCGCTCGTGGTCGTCCTCGAGGTCGCGAAGCCCGGCATCGTGAACGGCAACTGGCTCGCCACGACGCTCCGCGCCGCGATTCCCCTCGCGATCCTCGCCGCGTGCCAGACGCTCGCGATGCTGACCGGCGGGATCGACCTGTCGGTGGGCGCGATCGCCTCGATGGCGGCCTACCTGATGGCGACCCTGACGTTCACCCAGGGACCAGTCATTGCGATCGCCATCGCCGTCATCGCGTGCGCCGTCGCAGGTCTCGTGAACGGCATCGGCATCGGCGTGTTCAAGGTCCACCCGCTGATCATGACCCT
>DASWSI010000177.1:0-5894 GCA_036402715.1 Candidatus Limnocylindrales bacterium | reverse complement strand
CTCGAGCGCCGCGTGGCCGGCCTCGCGATGGCCGTTGCCGGTCTCCTTCCAGCCACCGAACGGGAGGTGGACCTCCGCCCCGGTCGTGCCGGCGTTGACGTAGACAAGACCCGTCTCGAGGTCGCGCATCGCCCGGAACGCGACGTTGACGTCGCGGGTGAAGATCGAGGCCGAGAGGCCGTACCGCGTCTGGTTCACTGCGGTGATCGCCTCGTCGTAGCCGGCGACCGGAATGACGGACAGCACCGGGCCGAAGATCTCCTCCTGGGCGATCCGGTCCATGGGCCGCGCGCCGCTGAAGATCGTCGGCTCGAAGAAATGGCCGTTGCCGAGGTCGCCGTCGGAGCGGCGCCCGCCACCGAGGATCAGCTCCCCCTCTGCCCGGCCGACGTCGACGTAGCCGGCGACCCTGTCAAGGGCGGCCGAGTTGATGAGCGGCCCGACATCGGTCGCCTCGTCGAGGCCCGGGCCCAGCCGAAGCTGACGCGCCCGCGTCTCGAGACGTTCGAGCAGTGGCTCGACGACCTCGCGCGCGGCGACGACCCTCGAGCACGCGGTGCAGCGCTGGCCGCTCGTCCCGAATGCGGACCAGAGGATGCCGTCCGCGGCGAGGTCGAGATCCGCATCCGCGAGGACGATGACGGCGTTCTTGCCGCCGAGCTCGAGGCTGACCCGCTTCAGGCGGCGAGCGGCGCGCTCCGCGATGTGCTTGCCCGTCGCGGACGAGCCCGTGAACGAGATGATCTGGACGTCCGGCGACTCGACGATGGCGTCCCCCACTTCACCGCCGGCGCCGGTCACGAGATTGACCGTGCCGGGGGGGAAGCCGGCCTCCGCCATGAGCTCGACGAGCAGCACGGCGCAATGCGGCGTGTCGCTGGCCGGCTTGAACACGACGGTGTTGCCCGTGACGAGCGCGGGCATCGTCTTCCAGCACGGGATCGCCATCGGGAAGTTCCAGGGCGTGATGATCCCGGCGACACCGATCGGTTGCCTGATGCTCATCGCCCACTTGTCCGGCAATTCACTCGGGACCGTGTCGCCGAACAGCCGCCGGCCCTCGCCGGCCATGAGGAACGCGATGTCGATCCCCTCCTGGACGTCGCCCCGAGCCTCCGCGAGGACCTTGCCCATCTCGCGCGTCATCGCCCGGGCGAGGCGCTCCTTGTTGTCCGCCATGACCTGCCCGAAGCGGTAGAGGATCTCGCCGCGCTTCGGTGCGGGGGTCGCGCGCCAGGCCGGAAATGCCGTCTCCGCCGCCTTGACCGCCATCGCGACGTCCGCCGCGGTCCCCTGCTGGAAGCGCCCGATCACGTCGCGCGTGTCCGCCGGGTTCCGACTCTCGAACGTCCCGCCACCAACGGAGTCCACCCATTTGCCGGCGATGAAGTGGCCGAATGTGGGCGCGGGTCCGCCGCTTGCCGGCGACTGGGTTGCCGCGGACGGAGCGGTGGCGGTCTCGGTCATGCGATCTCCCTGGCTGGCTCCTCCTGATCATAGTCCGCGTCCGTGTCCCGCCCGACAGGCAGCCGGTCGCCGCCGACCGCCGCCGCGCCGCTCTGCGCGAGCTCCGCATATCGTGCCTCGAGACCCGTGGGCTCGCGGACGAGCGTCCCGTTGCCGTCGCCGCGCAGGTTCCACAGGCCCATGTGCGTGAGGTACGCCTCCATCGGCCGCCGGCCGCGGCGGTACGCCCACGTGACGAGGCTGAAGGCCGGGAACCACGTGTAGCCGATGACCGGGACGCCATCCTCGCGAAGGCTGCGGACGACGTCCACTGACGCTTCGAGCCAGCGCCGCCGCGCGGCGACGGTTCCGACGAGGCTCGTCTCGGTCAGCATCACCGGCCGGCCCGTCCGCTCGTGCGCCTCGCGGAGCGCCGCGCCCAGGACCGCCGCCGTTGCGAGGCGATGGTGATGGACGGGGTGTTCCGGGGTGCCGGTGATCTCGAACCCACTCATCTGCGTGTAGAAGTTCCCGCCGAAGACGTCGATCCGGGCCGGCGCCCCGCGGAGCTCCTTGAGGTGGGACTGCTGGACGCCGTTGGCGAGCAGCCACGACCAGGTCGGGTTGTCCGGGCCGATCAGCCCCTCGACCAGCTCCTGGGCGATGAAGCCCTGGTAGCGGTTCCGGTCGACGGCGGGCTGGAGCGCCGGGTCCGCGGTGTGCCCGTAGCTCAGCGCGTCGACGTGGACGATGACCGCGTCGGCGCGCACGCGGCGGATCGCGGCGATCGTCCGCGACATGCCGCGGGCGAGCGCGACCATGACCTGCGCGTAGCCTCGCGTCCCCCGCCGGTACGGCGGCCAGGCACCGGTCGAGCCCGCGAAATGCGCGTGCACACGCGCCTCGTTCAGCGGCGTCCAGAAGCGGACGAGATGGCCGTACCGCTCGGCGACGGCGGCCGCGTATTCGGCGACGCGATCCGGATACGACGGCGAGAGGAACGTGTCCTCGAGCCAGAGCGGCGCGCCGTAGTGGACAAGGTCGAGGATCGGGTGGATCCCGAGGCGACCGAGCTCCGGGATGGCCTCGTCCGTCCACGACCAGTCGAACCGGCCCGGAGCGGGGTTGACCCGGTACCACGGGATCCCGTAGCGGAGGTACCGGACACCCAGGTCGGCGATCCTGGCGAGGTCGTCGCGCCAGAACCGGTCGTGCTGTGTCAGGACGTACTCGTCGAGCGTCCGGCCCGATGTCGCCGCGACCTGGGGGATGAACGTGTCCTCGATTCCCAGGGCAAACGCAAACGGCGCGTCGAAGCCCGGAGTCGCGAATTCGTGCGGTCTCATGGGTTCAGGGTCCGGGGCCGGACCTTGCGGCGTCCCTCAGGGACCCGTCAAACGGCTTCGAAGGCCATCGCGACCGAGCCGCCGCCGCCCAGGCAGAGCGTCGCCAGCCCGTACCGGCCTTCGCGGCGCCGCAGCTCGTGGAGCAGCGTCGCGACGATCCGCGCGCCGCTCGCCCCGATCGGGTGGCCGAGAGCGATCGCTCCGCCGTTGACGTTGACCTTGTCCCAGTCGAAGCCCAGCTCGCGGCCGTCGGCGAGGACCTGGGCGGCGAATGCCTCGTTGATCTCGACGAGGTCGAACGCGTCGATCGGCATCTCGATCCGGTCGAGGAGCTTCCTGACGCCCTTGATCGGAGCCAGGAACAGCCACCGCGGCTCGACCTCCGCCTGGGCGTAGCCGACGATCCGCGCGAGCGGCTTGAGGCCGTACCGCTCGACGGCTCGCTCGCTCGCGACGACGGTCGCCGCGGCGCCGTCCGTGATCCCCGGCGCGTTGCCGGCGGTCACGCTCGCGGTCAGCGTCGCGTCGCCGAGGATGTCGTCGTCCGGGTTGGCGGTCGGGACGTCGAACGCCGTCCGCAACCTGGCGAGCGCCTCGAGGGTCGTGTCGCGCCTGGGGTTCTCGTCCGTCGTGACGACCGTCTCGCGGCCCTTCGCGTCCCGGACGGTGACGGGCGCGAGCTCGGCGTCGAACCGCCCGCCGTCGATCGCGGCGACTGCCTTCTGGTGGCTCCCGAACGCGAACGCGTCCTGGTCCGCGCGGCTGATGCGCCGGGCGCCGGCGACGCGCTCCGCGTGCGTCCCCATGTGGCAGTCGTCGATCGCGCACCACAGGCCGTCGTGGACGGTCGCGTCCACGATCGCCCCGTCGCCCAGGCGATAGCCGAACCGCGCCTTCGGCAGGAGATACGGCGCGGCGTTCATGTTCTCCATCCCGCCGGCGACGACGAGCTCCGCGTCGCCCGCCCGGATCTCCGCCGACGCGAGCATGATCGCCTTGAGCCCGGATCCGCAGACGCGGTTGATCGTCGTCGCGCTCGTCGTGACGGGCAGGCCGCCGAGGAGCGCCGCCTGGCGCGCGGGCGCCTGGCCGGCGCCCGCCTGGAGCACCTGGCCCATGAGGACCTCGTCGATCGGGGCGTCGGCGGGAAGTCCCGAGCGCTCCACGGCGGCACGGATCGCGGTGCCGCCGAGCTCGACTGCCGGGACGTCGACAAAGGCCCCGGCGAACTTCCCGATCGGAGTGCGCGCCGCGCTCACGAGGTAGACCCGACCGCTCGCGCCGATGAGCTCCTCCGTCATGCCCCGGAATCTACACCGGCTCGCCGCGTAAGCCGGTACCCGAGCAGGCCGAGACTCGCGCCGGCCGCGTCGATGACGACGTCACGAGGCGACGGCCCGCGGCCGGGGACGAATGACTGGTGGAGCTCGTCCGTCGCGGCATAGGCGACGCACAGAAGCAGGGTCGCGGCGACGAGGAATCGCGGCGACCGTGTCGGGCCGTCGATCGCCCGCGCGACGAGCCAGCCGAGCACGGCGTAGACGATCAGGTGCGCGACCTTGTGGAGGATGAAGTCGAGGTCCGGCTCCGCCGCGAGGTGGAGATTCGGCTGGGCCGACAGGATGAAGATGAGGGTCGCGTCCGCGATCGCCGGGACCCAGCGCCAAAAGGAGCGGCGGTTCATCGCGCGACCTCCCTCAGCCGCTCGCCGACCGCTTCAGGACCTCCTCGGCGACGATCAGGCGATGGATCTGGTTCGTGCCCTCGTAGATCTGGGCGCCCTTCGCGTCGCGCATCAGGCGCTCGATCCCCGTCTCGCGCGAATACCCGCCGGCCCCGAAGAGCTGCACGGCGTCCGTCGCGACGCGCATCGCCGTATCGGACGCGGTCCACTTCGCGAGCGACGACGCCTCCGCGAGCGGCTCGCCGCGATCCTTCGCCGCGGCGGCGTCGCGGGTGAGGGCGCGCGCCGCCGCAACGTCGCGTGCCATCTCCGCGATCATGAACCGCAACCCCTGGTGCGATGCGAGCGGCGCCCCGAACGTCCGCCGCTGGTGGACATATGCGGCGGCCTGGTCGAGCGCGGATCGGGCCAGCCCGACACACGCCGCCGCGATCGAGATCCGCCCTTCGGACAGCGCCGACAGCGCGATCCGGTACCCGCGACCCTCCGGCCCAAGGCGATTCGCGACCGGGATGAACGCGTCGTCGAAGACGAGCTCCGCGGCAGGGCAGGCGCGGATGCCCATCTTCAGCTCCTTGCTGCCGAACGCGAACCCGGGCGTGTCCTTCTCCACGAGGAATGCCGTCGTGCCGCGCGGGCCCGCGCCGGGATCGAGCGAGGCGAACACGAGGTACCGCTCCGCCTCCGGCGCGTTCGAGATCCAGATCTTCGTCCCGGTCAGGCGGTAGCCCTCCGGTGACGCCGCCGGTCCGACCCGTTCCGCTCGCGTCCGAATGGCGCGGGCGTCGCTGCCAGCCTGCGGTTCGGTCAGCGCGAAGGCACCGAGGGCTTCGCCCCCGAGCATCGCCGGCAGCCACCGCGCCTTCTGCTCCGCGGTCCCCCAGGTGACCACGGGGAACTGCGACAGGATGTGGACGGAGAGGCTCACGGCGGTCGCCATGTCCGCGGCCCCGAGCTCCTCCATCACGAGCGACCACGCGACGTAGCTGAAGCCGCCGCCGCCGACCGATTCCGGGAACGGCGTCGCGGTCAGGCCCAGCTCCCCCATCTTCCGGAAGATGTCGCGATCGAAACGCTCGGCCTCGTCCCGCTCGACGGCCGTGGGCGCGACCTCGCGCGCCGCAAACTCGCGCGTGGTCTCCTGGAGAAGCCGCTCCTCGGCGGTCAGCGGCGCGGTCACGATGTGCCTCGTCGGGACGGGTACGTGTGGAAGCCGCGACCCGTCTTCTGGCCGAGATGGCCGTCGTCGACGAGCTCGACGAGAACGCGCGGCGGCCGGAAGTGCTCCTGGCCGAAGCCCTCATGCAGCACGCGCATGATGCCGAGGCAGACGTCGAGGCCGATGAAGTCCGCCAGCTCGAGCGGGCCCATCGGGTGGTTGAGCCCGATCTTCGCGCCGGTGTCGATGTCCTCGGCGG
>DASWSI010000176.1:0-7330 GCA_036402715.1 Candidatus Limnocylindrales bacterium | reverse complement strand
CGCATCGTGGGGATCGACAAGGCCAAGGGAACCTTTGTCGAGCAGTACCGGCTGGCCGGCGGCGCGACCGCGTGGAACGACGTCCGCGGGATGTACGTGATCCCGGGCGTGAACGATGCGCCCGCGACGCTGATCTGGACGACCGCGAACGCCGTCCACCAGTCGTTCCTCGCGGCCGTGGCCGCGCCCGTCCCCGGTGCCTCGGGCGCGCCGGCGGCCTCCGGCCCGACCGGCTCCGCTGCCCCAGCCGCGTCACCGAAGGCGTCCGCCGGTCAGTGATCCCGCTGCGGGATGCGAATCCAACGCGGCGGACGCCGCTCATCACGGTCCTGCTGATCGCCGCCTGCTTCGTCGCATTCGCGTACGAGCTCGGCGTTCTGGCAAGCTCGGGTGAGCCGGGCCTGGAGCGCTTCTTCGCCGAGCACGGGGTCGTCCCGGCGGACGTGACGTCGAGCATTCGCGCCGGCCGGCTACTGGCTTGGCCGGAGGTCGGCGTGCTGACGAGCCTGTTCCTGCACGGCAGCTGGCTCCACCTGCTCGGCAACATGCTCTACCTCTGGATCTTCGGCAACAACATCGAGGATCGCCTGGGGCGCGTCGCCTTCCTCGGCTTCTATCTCTTCGGCGGCGTCGCGGCGGCCGCGGCCCAGGTCGCGATCGCGCCGGACTCGGGGCTGCCGCTCATCGGTGCGTCGGGTGCGATCGCGGCCACGCTCGGGGCGTACGTGGTCCTGTATCCGCGGGCGAAGATCCTGTCGCTCGTGTTCCTCGGCTTCTTCTACCAGCTGATCGAGGTCCCGGCGCTCCTCGTCCTCGGCTTCTGGTTCGTCCTCCAGCTGATCGACGGCGCGACGTCCCTCGGCGCGAGCAGCGCGCAGGGCGGCGTCGCGTTCTTCGCGCACATCGGCGGGTTCGTCGCCGGGGCTCTCGCGGCGATGGCGGTCCGTGCCCGCGGCCCGAGGCCGCTCCGGCCCGCGACCGTGGGATAATCCCGCCCATGGCCGAAGGGCTCGTCGAGATGGTCGTCGAAAGCGTGCGCGTCCACATGCTCTCAAGCCGCCACGTCGTGATCCTCAAGGAGACGGACCGCGAGCGCTACCTCCCGATCTGGATCGGGCCGTGGGAGGCGAGCGCAATCGCGATGAAGCTCCAGGGCCTCACGCCGGAACGCCCGCTGACGCACGACCTGTTCGCGTCGACGCTCGAGGAGCTCGGCGTGCGAGTCGACCGGGTCGTCATCTCGACGCTCGCCGAAGAGACGTTCCATGCGCGGCTGTTCTTCGAGTACGGCGGCAAGACCGTGGAGGTCGATTCGCGACCGTCCGATGCGCTGGCGCTGGCGGTTCGGTCCGGCGTCCGGATCTTCGCGGCCGAAGCGGTTCTCGACCAGGCGGGACTGGGAGCGGACAGCGCGATCGACGCGGACGACGAGAGCGAAGAGGGCGGTGCGGCGCTCGAGTCCACGGGCGAGAAGATCGTCGACCCGCGACTCGACGTGTTTCGCGACTTCGTGAACTCGCTGGATGCCGAGCCGGGGGCCGGCGGCGAGCGCCGGGAGGGCCCGACGAAGTAGCCGCGGCGCGCGGCCAATGACGATGCGGTTTCCCGCGGGGCGCGACGGTTGTCGTCAGCCCTCGCCGAGGACGGGCTCGCCGCGCGCGAGCGCTCGGTGCGGCGCGGCCCACAGCCGCAGACGAAGCGCCCAGAAGTCGCGAACGGCCCGGAACACGACGGACGGCCTTGCGCCCGTCGCCGAGCCCGCGGTCCGCGGGTAGTGCGGGATCCCGACCTCGGCCACGGATCGGCCGGAGGCGGCCAGCTTGATGAGCAGCTCCGCCGAGAAGAACGCGCCGCCTGACTCCGTCCGGATCCCCTCGAGCGCGCCGCGGCGGAACAGCTTGCAGGCGCAGTCGACGTCGCGGACGCGGAGCCCGAAGAAGATCCGGTTCGCGAGTCGGTAGGCGCGCGCGTACAGCGTCCGGACCAACGGGTCGGCGCGGCGGATGCGGTAGCCCGCGACGACGTCCGGCGCGTCGCGCTCCGCGAGCCTCGCGGTGAGCCGGCCGATGTCGGCGACCCGGAACTGGCGGTCGCCATCGGTGAACGCGACGAGGTCGTGGCGGGCGGCGGCGAGGCCGGACCGGAGCGCGGCCCCGTACCCCAGGTTGGTCGCGTGATGGACGGCGCGGACGAGGCCCGGGTGCGCCGCGGCGAGCTCATCGGCGAGCTGCGGCGTGGCGTCGCGCGAGCCGTCGTCGACGATGACGATCTCCCACGTCTCCGCGAGTGCGGGCAGCTCCGCCATCGCTTCCTCGACGAGGGGCCGGAGGTTCGCCTCCTCGTTGTGTGCCGGGAAGAAGTACGAAAGGCGGGCGACGCGTGCGGTCGGCGGCAGGGCCGTTTGCGCGGCGGGTGCGGCGGCCGCCGGACCGGCCGGAGCCTCCGAAGCGGCGGGAGCCGCGGTGCCATCGCCTGGCTGGCTGCCGTCTGGCACCGTCACGTAATCGTCCCCGGCCCGGATACCGCCGTCATCGGGACGCCGTCACGCGGCCGGCCACGCGATACAGGTCCGGCGCGTCCGTGGTCACCGCTTCGAGGCGGTACCGCGCCCTGAGGGCCTGGAGCTCCGCGTCCGCGCTCCGGACGACGTACACGGGCTCGCGCCCAAGGTGTTGTTCGATCACGTCGCTGACTTCTCCGAGATGCTCGTCAAGGCGCGTTCGATCGTCGACGATCGAGATGTCCGTGCGCCTTCCCTCGACGCGCTGTGCGTACCATAGCGGCGTCGAGTAGCTCCACCAGCTCACGACGACGGCCCGGGGCTCCATCGCTTGCAGCGCGGCATCGACCCACACCTGCGCCGCGGTGTCGTGGCTCTCATCGAGCGACGCGGCGCGCGCCGGGATCGCGGACACCGTCGGGGCGAGGAGGATCACGGCCGCGACGACCGCGGCGACCGCACCCGCACCGATCCCGCGAGGCCCGCCATCCGCCTGTCGCTCGCCCGACGCGATCCGGACCTGCTCGATCGCAGTGGCCGCGAGAACCGCGAGCCACGTCCACGCGATCAGTGCCGGGCCAGCGTAGTACCGGCTGATGTCCGCGTTCTGGTACGAGGCGGCGAAGAAGCAGGTGAAGGCTGCGGCGAGGCCGGTGAGCAGCGCATACCGCGGCACTCTTACCGCGGTCGCGATGAACGCGACGGGCAGCAGCGCCGCGAGCGGGCCGAACTGGAGGACGACGAGGTCGACGAGCGTCCGGAACTTTCCCGCGAGGTCGCCGAACGGGTCGACGATGCTGCCGCGGAACTGCTCGGCGAGGACGATGTAGGCGAAGCCCCCGAGGGTATTCGGGGCGCCATACACGAGCGATGCCCGGAACGGCCCGGAGCGGAGCGGGAGCTCGAGATAGAGGACGGCCGTCGTTGCGACGAGGACGATCGCGCACGTGGCGATGAAGCGGGGGCGTCGGAGGATTCGGGGCTCGACCGCGAGGACGTAGAGCCCCACCGGCGGGATGAGAAGCAGCGCCAGCGAGTGGCTGGCGAGGGCGATGCCGAAGACGAGCGCCGCGGCGAGGAGCCACCGGTCCGCCGTGCGATGCGGCCGCGACACGGAGTCCGACGGATCGCGCGCCGCCGGCGCCCCAGCCGGCCGATCGTCGTCCGCCGGCGAGCGGACGGCCTGCTCCCACCCCACGAGCAGTGCCAGCAGGACCGCCACGAGCAGGAGATGGAGCGCATGCGGGTCGGCGTGTCGGCCGAGCGCCCAGACGATCGGCGTCGCGGCGAGCCCGACGCCAGCTGCCACGCCGAGGAGCGTCGATCCGGTGAGCTTCCGCACGAGCACGACGCACACGCCGCCCGCAGCAGCGACGAGGAGCGCCGACAGGATGTTCATCCGGAACGCCGGCTCGCCCGCGACGGCGAGCAGGTTCGAGGCGACCCAGCCGAGGATGACGTAGGCGGGGAACCCCGTCGGATGGGCGGTCCCGAGCAGCGGGCCCACGGCCTGGAATTCGGCCGTGTCCCAGAAGCCGACGCCCGGCATGACGGTCCGGCCGATGAAGCCGAGCGCGACCGCGGCGACGAGGAACGGTGCGGCAGCGGCCCACAGCACCGCGAGCGATCCTTCGCCACCCCAGCGCCGGACCGCCCGAGGCGAGGGCGTCACCATCCGAGCAGGTCCCCCATCGCGACGCCCCAGAAGTTGACGGCGACGGACAGGACGACGAGCCCGCCGACGAGTCGACGGTGCTGCCGCATCCGCTCCGCGCCGATCGCGACGAGCGGCAGGGCGAACGGGATGAAGTCGTTGCTGAACCGGTAGCCGACCTGCACCCACCCCTGGCTGAAGTGCATCAGGTTGACGAGAGCGATGAGGACGATCGCGATCGCCGCGCCGGTGACGAGGCGCGATCGCGCGTAGAGCGAGCGGAGCGCCGGAGCGACGAGCAGGAACGCCGGGCTGCTGACGAGGATGCTCATCCCCGTGTCGCGTGGCAGCGCGATCGGGCAGGTCGGATCGAAGAGTCCTCGGGTCGCGCCGGCGACCGCGCACAGGGCATCGCCGCCGCCGAGCGCCGCGGGGACGTGGTCCGGGAACAGGACCGGCAGCGACAGCAGGGCGATCTGGAGGTTCTGCGGGATGTAGCGCAGGTCCTCGATGCTCCAGTCCGCGTGGTAGTTGAGGCTGGGGTAGCCGAGCGCCTCCTGCCGGTAGAGGAACTCGTACGCCGGGTGGACGACGCTCCCCGTGGCGACAAGGTTGTAGAGCAGCAGCGCGGCGACCGGGATCGCGGCGCCGAGCCCGGCCGAGAGCGCACGGCGCTGCCAGGTGCCGCCGCCACCCACAAACGCGAAGAACGGCGCACCGAGCAGCACGGACAGCCGAGCGGTACCGGCGAGCCCGAACAGGAGGCCGGCGAGGAACTGCGGGCCATCGATGAGGTCGCGGACCGACGCAATGGCCCCGTCCCCGCAGTGGCGCGGCGATGGGTTGTCGGCATCGACGCTCGCCGGGTCGCGGCCGAGGGCGACGCCCACCGCGCCGAGCGTCAGCCCGACAGCGACGACGTGAGCGAAGTACCACGTTGTGCCGAGCTGTGCCGTGTACCAGAAGACCGTTCCGAAGCCGAAGAAGACAGCCGTCGCGAGGCGCGCCCGGAACCCGACGCCAACGCGACCGAGCATCCACCACGCGACTCCGACGTCCGCGGCACCGAGGACGCCGGCGATGAGCTGATCGTTCGTCGCGAGTCCCCAGATCGCGACGAACGGGACGAGCAGCACGGCGGGCAGGGGTGGAAAGGGAACCAGGCCGCGCCCCGTCGACGTCCCGTCCGAATTGAGGATCGGGAGGACGTCCTGGAAGAAGTCGTTGCCATGATTTTCGTCCGTCGCCGCGACGGGGTAGTCGATCGCGGCTCGCCCGTGGAGAAACGCGTCGGCCTGCCAGACGAAGTGGTTGTAGAACCGGTAGGGGTGGGCGACGGTGTACACGACGAGGGCCACCGCCACGAGTCCCAGGCCCACCGCGAGCGGCACCCACGGGCGATTCGCGGGGTCCGTCGTCCGGTCGGACGAAGGGCTCGGTGGGCGACCCTGTGCTACGCTGCGATCCACCTCAACGCTCGTGCAGGAGGCCGATTTCTCCCGGTGACAGGCCCCGCTACGGGTGCGCCGGATCGGGGCACGGAAGCGCCGACGCGGTCAGCCGGGATGCGGGATGCCGCCAGCGCGATCGTCATCGTGCTCGCGCTCGGGCTCGCCCTCCGGCTCATCATCGCACAACAGCTGCCCGGGTCCGGGTTCGGCGTCGACCTCAGCGCCTTCCGGTACTGGGCGCAGGATCTTGCCCGCGAGGGACCCTTCGGCTTCTACAGCCGGCCCTTCTTCCACGACTACACCCCCGGGTATCTCTACGTCCTCTGGCTCGTCGGCCTCGCCGGGCAGTGGCTCGCCCCGCTCGGCCACAGCGTCGCGCTGCCGGCGATCCTCGGCGACGATCTCATCAAGGTGCCGGCGATCGTCGCGGACCTGGCCCTCGGCTGGCTCGTGTGGTCGATGACGCAGGAGCTCGGCGGTAGCCGCCGCGCCGCGGTGATCGGTGGGGCGCTCGTCGTCTTCAACCCGCTGACGTGGTTCGACAGCGTCGTGTGGGGACAGGTCGATTCCGTGGGTGTCGTGTTCCTGCTGCTCGGCGTCCGCGAGCTGTGGCGTGACCGCCCGGAGCGATCGGCGATCTTCACCGTGATCGCGGCCGTGATCAAGCCGCAGCTCGGGATCCTCATCCCGATCGTGGCGGTCGTCGTCATCCGGCGCGCGCTGCTGCCCGCCGGCGGCTACGGCACTGACGACGGCCCAAGCCGCACCGCCGGCGCCGCCGCCGGACCCGGGTTTGCGCCGCGTCCGGCGTACGGGCCCGTCCGGATCGTCACGACGCTCGTGGCCGCGGTCGTCACCGCCGTCGCGCTCGCGGCGCCGTTCGGGCTCTCGATCGTGGGTCTCGTGCAGCAGGTCGCCTCGGCCGCGGGCGGCTATCCGTACCTGACCGTCAACGCCTACAACCCCTGGGCGCTGCTGCAACTCGACGGCAGCGGGATCGCGGCGAGCGGGACGTGGATCTGCGATTCCGTCACCAAGTCGACCGCGGCCGGGGCGGTGGCCTGCGCGCCGGCGTACATGTTCGGGCCCGTGCCCGCGGTGCTCGTCGGAACGGCGCTGATCCTGCTGGCCGTTGCCGCGGTCTGCGTCGTGGTCGCGCGGCGTCCGGACCGCCGGACGATCCTCGTGGGTGTCGCCGTCCTCGCCATCGCGTTCTTCGTCGTCCCGACCCGCGTCCACGAGCGGTATCTCTTCCCGTTCTACGCGCTCGCCGCGATCGCCGCCGCGGTCTCGGTGCGGTGGCGGATCGGGTACGCCGTCCTGTCCGCGGCGACGTTCGCGAACCTGTACGTCGTGCTGACGACGCTCTACCCGGACAACCCGCAGATCCGCGACTGGCTCGGGATCGGTGGCGCGATTCGGTCGCCGATGGGCGTGACGATCGTCGCGACCGTGCACCTGGCGGGGTTCCTGTGGGCGGCGGCGCAGCTGCGTGACCGCGCCCTCGCGCGGCTGGCTGACGAGGCCGACGGCGATCCGCGGCCGGTGCGCGCGGGATTCCCCGGTCCGGTGAGGGCCGGGCTGTGACGGCAATCCCGGGGGAGCCGCGCAGCGACGACGCGGGCGTCACGCCGCCCATCGTGCGCGGCAATGCAAACGACGCCGCGGGCTACGAGCTGCCGACGTGGCGCCGCCGGCCGGACTACGTCGAAGCAGGAGCGTGGG
>DASWSI010000175.1:0-5446 GCA_036402715.1 Candidatus Limnocylindrales bacterium | reverse complement strand
TCCCGTCGAGGGTGTACGGGCCGCGGTCGATCCCGGCCGCCGGATCGTCTCCCGGTCCGGCGAGGGTCGCGACCTCCGGATCGACGAGCGGCGTCAGGGCCCGGGCGGAGGGCGCCGGATCGGTTCCCGCGGCGGCGACATCACCCGGGATCGTCTCGGACGGTCCGGCGCCATCGGTCCCGCCCTGGGCGGCCGTCCCCGCGAGGGCGAGTCGTGGCCCGGTGCCATCGCCGCTGGGCCCACCGACCGGACCGCTCGGCGCCTTGCCCGGCAGCCAGCTGAGAAGCGAGGCGAAGACGACGACGAGGACGACGACGACCGGCAGGACGGCTTCGGTCCGGGTCCCGCTCGAGAGGCGGGCCGGCAGGCGGAGGTGCGGCAGGGCATGCAGAAGCGTCGCCGGGTGGCGGGGGGTCGCGACGGCGGCGAGGCCGGCCCGGAGGCGGGCGGCGGAGGGGACGGAGCGACGCTTGTGCTGACTGCGGGTCGGGGCGATCGGGTTCGAGCCCCGGGTCTGATGCAGACGCCCAAGGGCGCGCTGCACGTCAACCGTTCCGTTGAGCAATACGTTCTCCTGGAGAGGAACGGTCCGGCTTGCGGGGGGCCCGCCGCTATGACGTGCGACGGGCGGACCGTTCGTGGTCGCGGTATTCGAGGCTGGGGTCTCTCGTTGCTCGCGGCCGAGGCCAACTGGGTTGGGCCTCAACGTCTGCGGGCCACCGTACCAGACAGAAAGTGATGTCGCAAACCCGACACGCACACCGCGACGACGTTACGCCGATGAAATCGTGCTCAGCGGCGATTCCGGGGGGCGCGGGGCGTCACCACCCATGAGGGCCATGCGCGAGTGGTACCAACGGTGCCCGCGACGCGCGTCGCGTGCGGCGCTACGCGTCGACGGTCTTCGTCAGCGTCGCGAGGAACTGCGCATTGCTGTCCGTCTTCGCAAGACGGTTCAGCAGCAGCTCGATCCCCTCGTTCGTTCCGACAGCCGACAGCATTCGGCGCATCGTCCAGACCATCTTCAGCGTGCCCTCCTCGAGGAGCAGCTCCTCGCGGCGGGTGCCGGAACGCTGGACATCGATCGCCGGGAAGATCCGCTTCTCAGCCAGCTTGCGCTCGAGAATGAGCTCCGAGTTGCCGGTGCCCTTGAACTCCTCGTAGATCACGTCGTCCATCCGCGACCCGGTCTCGACGAGGCAGGTGCCGATGATCGTCAGCGATCCGCCTTCCTCGATGTTCCGCGCCGCTCCGAAGAACCGCTTGGGGGGATAGAGGGCGATCGGGTCGATACCGCCCGAAAGCGTTCGGCCGGACGGCGGGAGGGCGAGGTTGTAGGCGCGCGCGAGGCGGGTGATCGAGTCGAGGAGGATGACGACGTCGCGACCGGTCTCGACCTGGCGCTTGGCGATCTCGAGCGCCATCTCCGCCACGTGGGTGTGGTTCTCCGTGGGCTCGTCGAACGTCGAGCTGATGACCTCGCCCTTGACGCTGCGGCGCATGTCCGTCACTTCCTCCGGCCGCTCACCGATGAGCGCGACCATGAGGAGGATGTCCGGATAGTTCGCCGACACGCCGTTGGCGATCTGCTTGAGGAGCATCGTCTTGCCGGCCTTCGGCGGGCTGACGATCAGGGCGCGCTGGCCCTTGCCGATCGGATTGACGAGGTTGATCAGGCGCTGGCTGAGGTTCTTCGGGTCCGTCTCGAGGTTGATCAGGACGTCGGGATGGACCGGCGTGAGATCACCGAAGACGGGGCGCCGACGCGCGGTCTCCGTATCGACGCCGTTGACGGCATCGACCCGCAGCATGCCCCAGTACTTCTCCGCCTCGCGGGGCGCGCGAACCGCACCGCTGATCCGGTCGCCGATCCGGAGCCCGAACCGCCGAACCTGGCTCGAGCTGACGTAGACGTCGTCCGGGCTCGGCAGGAGGCCGTGGCGGCGCATGAACCCGAAGCCCTCGTCGACGACGTCGAGGATTCCGGTCGCGTAGGCGTGCCCGGCACGCTCCGTCTGGCGCTGGAGGATCCGGTCGACGAGGTCCTCGCGCCGCTCGCCGGTCGAACCGTCGAGCTGGAGGTCGCGCCCGAGCTCGCGGAGCTCGGTGACGCTCATCTCGCGGAGATCGGAGATGTCGAGGTCGTTCCGCTCGCGCGCCGCCTCGAGCTCCTGCTGCTCCTCGTACTCGGTGACCGGCGCGCGCGAGACTGGCACGCGGCGGCGCGGTCGGCGGTTACGGGAACGTGGGTCTTGGCCGTTTCCGGGCATCTGGGCAGGGGTCCCCTTGGGGTAGGGCGGGAGGCGGATGTCACCCGGGCCGGTGTCGCGCGGAATCGCTCCGCTGCGCGGCCGGGGTGGGATATGCGGAGCATAGACGGCGACATCGAGGTCGTCAACGGGGAAAGATCCGGGGAATCGCCGCGGGGCATCTCGCCCGGCATCGCCGAGGGAGATGCTCGCGGGCATCGCGGGCGCCGGGCGTCGCCGTCGCCGGTCGCGGTCGCCGCGACGCTGAACGGTTGCACCTCGACGTGCGAAAGTCGCGGCCCCATCATTCATGGTTCGCGCTCGCCCGTCGTTCCGCGAAGCGCCGCCACCACCCGTCATCGCCAGGAGCCGGATGAGCAGGTTCGGAGACATCGGCGCCGCCGTCATCGGGACCGGATTCATCGGCACCGTCCACGTTGAGCAGCTGCGGCGGATCGGGGTCGAGGTCCGCGGCGTCCTCGGCAGCACGCCGGAGCGCGGCGCCGCCCGGGCCGACGCCCTCAGCGTTCGGCGCGCGTACGCGTCGCTCGACGAGATCCTCGGTGACCCGTCCGTCGACGTGGTCCATGTCACGTCACCGAACCATCTCCACGTCCCGCAGGCGACCGCGATCCTCGCTGCCGGCAAGCACGTCGTGTGCGAGAAGCCGCTGGCCATGACGGCCGCGGAGTCGGCGGACCTCGTCGCCCGGGCGCAGGCGAGCGGCCTCGTCAACGCGGTGAACTTCAACATCCGGTTCTATCCGCTCCACCAGCACATGCACGAGGCGATCGCCGCCGGCCAGCTGGGTGATGTCCGGTTCGTGACCGGGCACTACTTCCAGGACTGGCTGCTCCACGACACGGACTGGAACTGGCGCCTCGATCCGGACAAGGGCGGCGCGTTGCGCGCGGTCGGCGACATCGGGTCGCACTGGCTCGATCTCATGGCCTTCGTCACCGGTCAGCAGATCGTGTCCGTGATGGCGGACCTCACGACGTTCGTTCCGGCGCGCCACGAACCCGCCGGCCCGATCGCGACGTTCGCCACCGAACGATCGGCGAAGACGGTCACCCGCTCGATGGGGACGGAGGACACCGCGATGATCCTGCTCCGGTTCGCCAACGGCGGCCGCGGCTCCGTCGCCGTGTCGCAGATCAGCGCCGGCCGCAAGAACTCGCTGCAGTGGGAGATCGACGGCTCGGACGGCGCCGCGTGGTGGGATTCGGAGACGCCGGATCACCTCTGGCTGGGTCATCGCGATCGTCCCAACGAGCTGCTGCTCCGCAACCCGGCATTGATGGGGGCGGCCGGGGCAGCGGCGGCGGCACTGCCCGGCGGCCACGTCGAAGGCTTCGGCGATACGTTCGGTGCGCTCTTCCGCGCGATCTACGCCGACGTCGTCGTGGGACGGCCGAACGCCAGTCCGCCCTACGCCGATTTCGCCGCGGGCCACGACGAGATGCTCGTCAACGACGCGATCGCCCGAAGCGCCGCCGAAGGCCGCTGGGTCGACGTCGAACGCTCACCGGCCCGAGCGGGAGTGCCGGCATGAGGCTCGGCCTGCTGACGGCACCCTTCCCGAGCACGCCGCTGTCGGAGGTCGTCGACTTCGTCGCCGGCAGCGGCTTCGAGTCGATCGAGATCGCCTGCTGGCCGCGGACGACCGGCCAGAGCCGTCGCTACGCCGGCACCTCGCACATCGACGTGGCAAATCTGCCGGCCGCCCAGGCGAAGGACCTCGCGGCCGAGATCCGGGGGAAGGGCCTCGTCATCTCCGGCCTCGGCTTCTATCCGAACCCGCTCCATCCCGATCCGGAGCACCGGGCCACGGTCATCGCCCACCTGAAGAACGTCATCACCGCCGCCGAGAAGATGGACGTCGGCCTCGTCAACACATTCATGGGCGCCGACAAGGACATGACTCCGGATCAGAACTGGGCCGAGGCGCTCCGGGTCTGGCCGGACATCGTGTCGTTCGCCGCGGACCACGGCCGGAAGATCACGCTCGAGAACTGCCCGATGCTCTTCAGCGAGGACGAGTGGCCCGGCGGGAACAACCTCGCGACGACCCCCCGCATGTGGCGCCGGATCCTCGAGCAGTGGGGCGGCACGATCGGGCTGAACTTCGACCCGAGCCACCTGATCCTCCAGATGATCGACATCCCGAGGTTCATCGCGGAGTTCGGGCCGCACATCCTTCACGTCCAGGCGAAGGACCTGTGGATCGATCGCGAGGGACTGTACGAGCGCGGAATCTTCTCGATGGGGATGGGCTGGCAGGTGCCCCGGCTGCCGGGTCTCGGTGACGTCGACTGGCCGCACCTGTTCGGCGCCCTGTGGCGCGCGGGCTACGACGGCGACGTCATCATCGAGCACGAGGATCGCGACTTCGAGAAGACGGACGAGCTGATCAGGCGCGGCTTCCTGCTCGCGCGCGACGTGCTGCGTCCCTACATCAAGTGAGGCCCATGACGTTCACCGTCGAGACACTGACCGAGCGAGACATCGCCAAGGCGATCGACCACTCCCTGCTGCGCCCAGAGCTCGACGATGCGTTCGTCGAGGCGGGCTGCCGGCTCGCCGCGGACTATGACGTGGCGTCCGTCTGCGTCCGGCCAGTCGACGTGCGCCGCGCGGCCAGCATCCTCCGCGGCACGGACGTCAAGGTCGGGACCGTCATCGGCTTCCCGCACGGGAGCTCGACGACGGCGACGAAGGTCTTCGAATCGCAGCGGGCGCTCGAGGATGGTGCGACGGAGCTCGACATGGTCATCGACATCGGCGCCCTCAAGTCCGGCCGCGATCGCGACGTCGAGGCGGACATCGCAGCGGTTGTCGAGGTCGCGCACGCGGCCGGCGCGATCGTCAAGGTGATCTTCGAGAACCACTACCTGTCCGACGACGAGATCGTTCGCGCCTGCCATGCGGCCGAGGGCGCGGGCGCCGAGTTCGTCAAGACCTCGACCGGGTTCGCGGCCTCCGGCGCGACGCACGAGGACCTCGCACTGATGCGGCGGAGCGTCTCCGATCACATCCGCGTCAAGGCCGCGGGCGGAGTTCGGACCCTCGATGCGCTGATCGACGTGATGAACCTGGGCGTGACGCGCATCGGGGCAACGGCGACAGCCGCGATCATCGACGACTTCCGGGCGCGCAAGGCCGGGGCCGCGGGCACGGAACCCGGCGCGCCGGGT
>DASWSI010000174.1:0-11828 GCA_036402715.1 Candidatus Limnocylindrales bacterium | reverse complement strand
CTGTTCGCCGCCCGCATCTACGGGCTCGACGGCGGTCCGGCCAAGCGGGATGCGCTGCGGATCCTCGAGCGGCTGGGAATCGGCGCGAAGCGCGTCGGCCGGCCGATCGAGCAGATGAGCCGGGGGATGCAGCAGAAGGTCGCCATCGCGCGAGCGCTGCTGACGAGCCCGTCACTGCTGCTTCTCGACGAGCCGACGACGGGCCTCGATCCCCGTTCGAAGCTCGATGTCCAGACCTTCATCGAGGAGGTCCGGGACAGCCACGACGCAACCATCGTCCTGACCACCCACGACCTGGCCGAGGCCGAACGCCTCTGCCGCCGGATCACGATCCTCAATGACGGCCGAACGGTCGCCGAGGACACGCCCGAAGGTCTCAAGCGGCTCGTCGCCGAGCGCTACGGCGAGCCACCGACGCTCCACGCAGTCTTCATGAAGTTCACCGGTCGGTCGCTCGACGACGACGTCGACGACGAGTCCGGTGACGACGAATCCGAATGAAGGGAGGTGATAACGACATGAACGAGCACGCATCCATCCAGCTTTGGCTGGCAAACGAGCGAGCTGCAAGCCAGATGCGCGAGGCATCGAACAGCCGTCTCGCGACCGCGAACACCACGCAATTCCGACGGACAGTCGGGCTCTCGATCATCCGAATCGGAGAGCGACTGGCCGCGGAGCCCAGCCTTCGGCCGGCTCGGGTCCCCTAGACCCGGGCCGGCTCGACCACCAGGGAGATCACCATGACCGTCGTCGCCCATGAGCTGAAGGCCTCGTACGCCTTCATCGAGCGCAACTTCTTTCTGACACGTCGCTACTGGGGCTGGGAAGTCGCCTTCCTGGTCTATTCGGTGGCGGGCGCGCTCTCCGTCTCGCTCATCGGTGCGGACCAGGGCAGCCCGCGGCTGCTCCTGACCCTGATGGTCGGTGCGATCTTCTGGAACTACCTGTCGGTCGTCTTCAGCTGGATCGCCGAGACGATCGCGGTCGAACGCTGGGAGGGCACGCTCGAGTACACGATGATGGCGCCGATCCGGCGCTCGACCCAGCTCCTGGGCTCCGTCATCTACGCGATGGTCTACGGCCTCGTCCACACGGCCGTGATCCTCATCGTGCTCGTGCTGTTCTTTCCGCAGCTCGACTTGTCGCACGCCAACATCGCGACGGCGCTGACGTTCCTCATCCTCGGCTCGTTCAGCTTCGTGGGGATCGGGATGATGGCCGCGATCCTGCCGCTGCTCTACGTCGAGCGGGGGGCGCAGATGACCTTCGTCCTGCAGTCCGTGATCCTCCTGATCAGCGGCGTGTACTACTCGGTCAGCATCCTGCCCGGCTGGATGCAGGTCGCCTCACACCTTTCACCCGCGACGTACGTCCTCGACGGCGTCCGCCACGCGCTGATCGAGGGGACGTCAGTGACTGCGCTCCTCGGCGACGTGTGGCCGCTGATCGTCATGGGCATCGTCCTCATCCCCGCCGGGCTGTGGCTGTTCGGCCGAGCCGAGAAGTACGCGAAGCGGACCGGCAAGCTCAAGCGGGTGGGCTGACCGATGACGGCCGGGATGACGTCGATCGACCTCGCCGAGCTCGGCTGGGGCGAGCCGTTCGTAGCCGCGTTCGCGGCGCACGAAGCCCTCGGCCGGCAACCGGCTCGGGTCGTCGCGGAGGACCGCGGTCTCTACGTCGTCGCGACGAGCGGTGGGGAGATTCGGGCCGCGGTGTCGGGTCGCTTCCGGTTCGATGCCGGGAGCGACCCGGCGGCGTTTCCCGCGGTCGGTGACTGGGTGGCGATCGACGCGCACGACGAGTCGGCGACCGTCCACGCGATCCTGCCGCGCCGGACGGCGTTCTCTCGGCTCGCTGCCGGCAGGGAGACGTACGCCCAGGTCCTCGGCGCCAACGTCGATGTCGTCTTCGTCGTGACGTCCCTCAATCGCGACTTCAACGTCCGGCGGCTCGAGCGCTACGTGGCCGCGGTCTGGGAGTCCGGCGCTCGCCCGATCGTCATCCTGTCGAAGGCGGACGTGGCGGAGGATCTCGACGGTTCTCTGCTGGCCGCGGAGGCTGCGGCTCCCGGCGTCCCGATCATCGTCGTCAGCGCGGTCGAGGGGACGGGGCTGGACGAGGCGCGGGCGCAGCTCGCCCCGGGGCGGACCGTCGCGGTCGTGGGTTCATCGGGCGTCGGCAAGTCGACGCTGATCAACGCGCTCGCCGGGGAAAGCCTCCAGGCCGTCGCGGAGATCCGGCTTGACGACGCCCGCGGCCGCCACACCACGGTCCGCCGGCACCTCGTCCGGATCGACGGGGCGGGGATGATCCTCGACACACCCGGGATGCGCGAGTTCTCGCTCCTCGACGACGCCGGCCTCGCGACGTCCTTCGCGGACGTGGACGCGATCGCCGCGACCTGCCGGTTCACGGACTGCGCGCACGAGTCGGAGCCCGGCTGCGGGGTCCGTGCGGCGATCGCCGGCGGGACGCTGGCCGGGGATCGCCTCGACTCCTTCCGAAAGCTCGCCCGCGAAGCGGCGCACGCGGAGCGGCGTGTGGACATCGGGGCACGGCTCGAGGAACGGCGCCGCTGGAAGGCGATCCACAAGAGCGTCCGGGCTCACATGAAGCAGCGGTATGGAGATTCGCGATGACGGCGACTGGCATTCCCCTCGCGCTGCCCGGCGCACCGGCCATCGACGGCCTCGTGTTCCGGACCTGGCGCGGCCTCGACGACATTCCCGGGATGGCGGCCGCGAACCAGCGCGTCCGCGACGACGCCGGGGTCGAGGAGCTCATCAACGTCGAATCGATGACCCGGACGTACACGCACCTCGTCAACTGCGACCTCGACCGGGATCTCGTCATCGTCGAACGGAACGGCCGAACCATCGGCTATGTCCGCGTCGAGTGGCGCGATCTCACGAGCGGTGGCCGGCAGTTCTTCTCCTTCTGCGTCCTCGACCCGGCAGAGCGCGGCCAGGGGATCGGGCAGGCGATGCTGGCATGGAGCGAGGCGCGGCTCGCACAGATCGCCGCCGAGATCAGGAACGACCGTCCCGCGGAGCTGTTCGCCTACTCGCAGGCCTCCGACGCGCACGCGCGGTCGCTGCTTCAGAAGAACGGCTGGACCGCGGTGGCGCACGGGTACGAAATGGTCCGGCCCACGCTCGACGCCATCCCGTCGGTGGACATGCCGCACGGCATCGTCGTCCGCGACGTGAGCGAGGCCGAGCGTCGAATGGTCTGGGAGGCGGCGCGGGTGGCATTCCGGGACAGTCGCGACGAGCACGAATGGACGGAGGAAGACTGGGTCCGGTTCGCTGGCGATGTTCCGGACCCGTCGCTGTGGATCATTGCGTTCGACGGCGAGGCGGTCGCGGGCGGCGTCCTCAACATGATCGATCGGTCCGGCGACCGGGGGGCGCGCGCGTGGCTCGCGACGGTGTGGACCGGCGCGCGGTGGCGCCGGCGCGGACTCGCCAAGGCGCTCATCGCCAGGAGCCTCGCGCGGCTCCGCGACCATGGGATGAGCTCGGCCTTCCTCGGTGTCGACGGCGCGAATCCCAATCAGGCGATGGACCTCTACGCGTCGCTGGGATTCGAGATCGCATCAACGACGATCGACTGGCGGAAGCCGCTCCGGACGCCCGAGCGGGTCCTCGCGGAGGAACAGGAATGACATCGACGGCGCACGCCGACTCGATCGAGGTCACCGGAGCGCCGGCGATCGCGGGGCTCCAATTCCGCCATTTCGGCGATGACCGCGATTACGACGGCCTGGCCGATCTGATGACGACGACCAACGTCGCCGACGGTGTCGAGTACGCGCCCGACGCCGCCAACCTCAAGGTCGAGTACGAGCACACGCCGGGCTTCGACGTCCGCCGCGATCTCGTGCTTGCAACCGTCGACGGTCGGGTCATCGCGAGGGGCGAGGCGCATCGGCAGGTGCGCGACAACGTCGCCGTCTACATGGCGTTCGGCCAGGTCCGGCCCGAGTTCCGCCGTCGCGGACTCGGTCGCGCGCTCCTCCGTCACTCCGAGGCGCGGCTGCGCGAGATCGCCGAGCTCCACGCCGACGACGCGAAGCGCGAGTACGGGTCGTGGGCCGGCGACCGCGAGGGTGGCGCCAGGGAGCTGCTCGAGGCCGAGGGGTACCACCCGATCCGCTTCGGATTCGAGATGGCACGGTCGCTCAGCGACCCGTTCCCGGACGCTCCCCTCCCCGCCGGACTCGAGATCCGGACGCTGGAGATGTCCGCGCTGCGAACCGTCTTCGACGCCGATAACGAGGCGTTCCGCGACCATTGGGGCCACCGGGAGCCAACCGATGAGGACTTCGAGCGGCTCATCGGCTCGCCGGACCTCGAGCTGTCGCTGTGGCGCGTCGCGTGGGATGGCGACGAGGTCGCCGGTGTCGTCGAGACGACGATCTGGAAGAGCGAGAACGCAACGCTTGGCGTGAAGCGCGGCTGGCTCGAGCACGTGTCCGTTCGGCGGCCGTGGCGACGTCGCGGCCTGGCGAGCGCGCTCATCGTGTCCGCGTTCGAGGGTCTGCGCGAGGCGGGCATGGACGCGGCATTCCTCGGCGTCGACGCGGAGAATCCCACGGGCGCGCTCCATCTGTATGAGTCACTGGGCTTCCGGCTTCGGAGCCGCGGCGCGGCCTACCGCAAGGCCTGGTGAGCCATCGGGACACGCGACTGCAAGGGCGTCGCGGCATGGGTCCCCACGGTCGCGACGCGCGACGAGGCACGCTTCCCGCAGTGACGGGAAGCGCCGTCAAGCGACTGCTGCTCGTCGGGCGCGGCTGCGCGCCGGGACCTGCGGCGATCAGGCGAACAGCCGGCCGGACGTCCTGACGAGATCCATCCAGCCGCGCTCGCGCCCGATCGTCGTCGCCGGCCCGTGGCCCGGCAGGACGCGCAGCGGATCGTCGAGACCGCCGAGCCGGATGATCGATTCGGCCATCTGCTCCGCGGAACCGCCCGGCAGGTCGACTCGGCCCCAGCCGCCGGCGAACAGCGTGTCGCCGCTCAGCAGCAGGTTGTCGCCGGCGGCGTAGAGGCAGACCGAGCCTTCGGTGTGGCCCGGCGTGTGAAGCACGGACAACCGAATCTCACCGAACCGGATCTCGCCGCCCTCGGCGAGCTCGACCGCAGGAACGGACGGCACGATCTCGAACGGCGCCCACAGTGGCTGCGGGTCGACGAGCCGGTGGCGATCGAGCGGGTGGACGGCAATCGGTGCCCCGGTGTGCTCGGAAACGCTCGCGTTGTCGCCGATGTGATCCCAGTGCCCGTGGGTCGAGATGATCAGGCGGAGCGTCCACTCGCGCGCCGCGAGCTCCTCCTCGATCCAGACGAGGGACGGCGTCGCGGTGTCGATCGCGACGGCCTCGCGGGACCGCTCGTCGCCGAGGACGATGACGTTCGTCGCAACCGGCCCGACAACCCGGGTGAGCAGCTCCATCGTCAGCGTGCCGCCGGCGCCTCGAGCTTCGAGCGAATGCAGTCGAACGTCTGCCCGATCATCTTGTCCGCGGTCCCGTCGATCAGGCGCGACCCGACGCTCGCGAGGGCGCCCGCGATCGCGACGTCGGCGCGCCAGTCCATCCGCGTCGAGCCGGGCGCGCTCCCATCGCTGAGCCGCATCTCCGCGGTCGCGTCCACCGCGCTGCCGGGCGCTTGGCCGTGGGCACGGATGAGCGCTCGGTCCGGCGGCGCCTGCTCGGCCAGCTCGAGGTTCACGACGAACCGAGCGCTGATGAACCCGATCCCCACCTTCGCGGTGGCCTTGAAGTGCGTCGCATCGATGACGTCGATGGTGTCGACTCCGGGGCCGCACGAGCCGACCTGGTTCGGGTCCGTCACGAATGCCCACACGCGTTCACGGGGCGCGGCAATCTCGACGGTGCCTTCGAACTGCATGCATTCCTCCGAACCGGGCACGAGGCTGGGGCCAGTCCGGGCGATGATACGTTCGGTCACCGAGCGCACGAGCGGCGGGTGCACATGAACGAACCTGGCCTGACCGTCAGGCCGTCACCAGCAGCCGCGCGCGGGCAAGGCGTGCGCCGCGCTCCGAACGCTCCTTGATCGAGCGAGCACGCGACACACCGCCGGACGCTTCGACGACACATCGAGACCTGCAAAGCGTCTACCGTCGACGAACGTGGCCCGGTACGTGAGGGGGACTCGATGATTCGAGGCGTTATCGTGGCGGTGCTCATCGCCTCGGTTGCCGGCTGCGCCACCGCGCAACCGCCCACGGCGACGCCGACGGCAGCCAACCATTCGATCCCGGTCAACGCTGTGGACCCGACCGCGACCGATCTGCCGACGCCGACGCCAACGCCGGCACCGTCGCCGACCGCGACGCCTCCCACCGGCCCACTGACGTGGATCGAGCTAACCGGCGTCGACCTTCGCGGTGCCGCGATCGCGACGGGCGCGGTTGCGGGCGCCACAACGGTCCTCCTTGGAGCCGACGTGAAGACGAATGCGCTTCTGTCGTGGACCTCGACGGATGGGTCGCACTTCGAGCGGCACTGGCTGGACGGCGCGACGTTCGGAGGCGGTGTGCCCCAGGCGGTGATCGCCGGCGGCCCCGGGTTCGTCGCGTTCGGGTGGGACGTCGATCCGGATTCCGGGACGCATTCAACGATCTGGACGTCAGCCGACGGCATCGAGTGGGCCCGCGACGCCGACGCGACGAGCGCGTTCGATGGCGGCGCCGTGGCGACGGCAGCCTCGCCATCCGCCATCGCCGCCTCCACGTGCTGTACCGCGACGGGCTACCCCTCGATCCGCGCGTCGCTGGACGCGCTGACGTGGCGTGCGTCGACGCCTCCTGGTGCGCCACGAGAGGCGCTCCTGGTCGCCGCAACCGGCAACCAGTTCCTTGCGATCGGCGACATCCAGAACGAAACCGATGGGCACCCGGTCTATGCGACGTGGCTTTCGACCGACGGAACGACGTGGGCCCGGAACGGAGCGATCGATCGGAGCCTCGTGAAGCTCGATTCGATCGAGACCCTCGTCGGGACGCCGGAGGGGTTCGCCGTCCTCGACGGGTCGAACGGCCTCCACCTCATTACCGCTGACGGTTCGCTCGTCAACCTGAAGCCGCCGGCCGAATCGGGCATCGCCGTTGGAGGCGCCGCGGGCCTCGGGTGGATCGCGCCGTCCGAGGACGGAGGCTGCGCAGCGGCGTGGCATCGGGTTGCCGGGAAGTGGGAGGCGATCAGCCACGCGCGCAGCTGCTCGAAACGACAGCAGCTCGACTCGACGATCGCGCTCGGTGACGGCTGGCTCGTCATCGATCCGAGCGACCCGCCGGGCGCGACGAAGCTGTGGGCGCTCCGGCCGGCAGGCGCCGCTGACAGCGTCGCGGCACCGACGGGTTCGATCGATGCGCCGGCGTCCGCCATCCCGGCCGCCCCGACGGGGGCACTGTCTCCCCACCACCAGTGCCCGGCGGGCGCCGTGACGCCGGCAACCCTCATCGCCCTCGATCCCCACGACCGCGCCGCCTGCTATGGGTCGCGCCCGCTCACCTTCCGCGCGTGGCTTGCCGACCCTGGCGAAGGCTGGGGAGGAATCTGTCCCGAGCAGGCGCCGGCGTGGCTTCAGCTATGCGTGCTCGCGCCGTGGTGGCTCGCGACGGGTCGGTCGAGCAAGGCGCATCTCGATGCAGTCCAGTCGCCGGGCGCGACGGGCAACCTCAAGGGCGTCGGGCGCTGGGCGACCGTCACAGGTCACTTCGACGATCCCGCTTCCGGATCCTGCCGGCCCGTCGGAATCACCGCCGTGTTCGAACCGCCGCGTGCCGTGTTCGTCCTCGAATGTCGCGAGCAGTTCGTCGTGACGCGGCTCGACACGAGCCGCTGAGCCGGCCCTCGCCGTGGCAGTCGGGGCGACGACGTCTCGGCGATACTCGACGCATGGCGGATCTCGACTTCTCGCGCTTTGATGCGCTCACGTTCGACTGCTACGGGACCCTTATCGACTGGGAGAGCGGGATTGCGCGAGCGCTGCGCGACGCCCTCGGTCCGACGGTGCGAGCGGCCGACGACGAGCTCCTCGAGCGATATGCGCGTCACGAAGCCGAGCTCGAAAGCGGGCGGTATGTCCGGTATCGCGAGGTCCTGTCCGCGTCGGCGCGGCGGGTGGGAGAAGAGCTCGGCATCGAGGTGGGTGACGACGCGGCCGAGCGGTTCGGCGATTCCGTCGGTGACTGGCCGGCGTTCACGGATTCGGCGGCCGCGCTCGCACGGCTGAAAACGAGGTTCAGGCTCGGTGTCATCACGAATTGCGACGACGACCTGTTCGCACGGTCGAACGCGCGACTCGGCGTGGACTTCGACTGGATCGTCACGGCGCAGCAGGCGCGCAGCTACAAGCCGAACCCGAACAACTTCGAGGTCGCGTTCCGGCGAATCGATGTCCCACGCGAGCGGATCCTCCACGTCGCCCAGAGCCTCTTCCACGACCACGTCGTCGCGAAGCGACTCGGGCTCTCGACCGTCTGGATCAATCGTCGACACGACCGAGCGGGATCCGGCGCGACGCCACCCGCCGAGGCGGCGCCGGACATGACATTCCCCGACATGGCGTCGTTCGCGGACGCGGCCGTCGCCTAGCGCGGCGCCCAGGTCACGACGCCGACGGCCGACGGCGCCTGGCCGGCGAGCCGGAAGTGTCCGTCACCCTCCACCAGGTCGTCGAGGGCGTCGTGGAACCGGCGCTCCTTCTCACCGCCGTCGGCGATCCAGAGCTGCCGCCGAACGAACCCGGCGAGCTCGTCGCGGCTGTCGAACTCGCGCGGCTCGCGCGGGAGCTCCGCAACGGAGGCGTGGCGCCCGCGAGCGCGGACAAGCGCGACGAACTCGGCCAACGCCGGCAGCGGGACGCGCGCCTCGCGGTGGACGCGCGGCCAGAACGGGTCCGCCGCGGACGCCGGCTGCCGCTCCATCAGCACCGCGACGCACATTCGGCGCGTCGCCTGCTCCATCGCGTCGAGGAACGGGCCGATTGCTTCGATGTCGTAGCCGACGTGGGCGATGAGCGATACGTCGGCGGCGGGGAACGCACCGAGCGCGCCACGCAGCTCGTGGTTGGGCGGCCAGCGGCCCTCGAGCGAGCGCACGTTCGCGATCCCCAGCTCATCGGCCTGGTCGTGGAGCGCGGCGAGCATCGACACGGACGGATCGATCGCGATCACCTCGCCGGTGATGAGGGCAAGCGGGAGAGCGTACCGGCCCGCGCCGGCACCGATGTCGAGCCAGGTTTCGCCCGGTTCGACCAGTTCGCGGAGCCGGTCGAGGACGGGCTCGTCCGTCCGCCGTGGATCCGCGACGAACAACGACGTCACCGGGCCGTAGAAGTCCGGACCGTCCGGAACCTCGCGGACGCGGTCGACCTGCTCGCGATTCGCGCGGACCCGCTCCGCCCAGCGGGCCTCGAGCTCCGCCGCCGTCACGCGCCCGCGAGTGCCTCGAGCGTTGCGAGATCCGCCGGCGTGTCGATGTCAGGATTTCCACCCGCGACGTCGATCCACGTCACGAGGTCCGGCCGTTCCGCGAGAAGGGGCCCGAGGCCGCGATCGCCGGTTGCCTCGTCCGCGAGATCGAACGCCTCTTCGCGGAGGAGCAGCGGATTCGCGCCGGTGCCATCGGCGTAGCGAGGCGCGATGACGGGAGTGTCGGACGTTCGGGCGGCCGCGATCAACGCGCGGATGACCGCGGGTCGCGTCCGCGGCTGGTCGCCGAGGACGATCACCACCGCGTCGACGGGCGGATCGAGCTCCGCCGCGGCATCGAGCCCTACCTGGAGCGAGCTCGACAGATGACGCGGGTCCGGGTTCCGGACGATCCTCTCGTCCAGCCAGGAGACGCGCTCCTCGATCTCGTCTGCGGCATGCCCGAGGACGACGACGATGTCGTCGATGCCCGCTTCGTGGATCGCATCGAGGACGTGCTCGAGGATCGGGCGGCCATCGAGGCGCGCGAGCGATTTCGGGCTCCCGAACCTCGTCGATGCACCGGCCGCGAGGACGACCGCGCCCACCCTCACCGGACGCCCGCGGGTTCGCCCCGGGGCACCGGATCGCGGTTGGCGTCGCGCTCACGTTCCGCGGCGAGGTCGCGCATCGGGCGTCCCGACGCGTCGTATCGCGCGGCGACGATCTCCGCCATGATCGCGAGCGCCATCTCGGCCGGCGCGCGGCCACCGAGATCGAGCCCGATGGGGCCCCGAAGCCGCGCGAGCGCCGCCTCCCCTACCCCGGCGTCACGCAACCGCGCCCGCCGGTTCGCCTGCGTCTTCCGGGAGCCGACCGCGCCGACATATCGGCACCCCCGCCGAAGGGCCTCGACGATCGCCGGCTCGTCGAACTTCACGTCGTGGGTCAGCACCGCGACCGCGTCGTTCGGCCCGAGCCCGATCTCGTCCGCGATCTCGTCCGGCCAGCCGACGACGAGGCGATCGACCGTCGGGAAGCGCTCCGCGGTCGCGAACGCCGAGCGGCCGTCGACGACGACCGTGCCGTAGCCCAGCTCCTGCGCATACGCGACGAGCGACATCGCCGCCTGCACCGCGCCGACCACGACGAGGCGCGGCCGAGCCGGGTACGCCTCGATGAACAGCGCCCGCCCACCGACCTCGAGGATCCGTGATGCCCCGCGGTTGAGCGCGTCGCGTGCCGCTTCGACGAGCGTCGCATCGAGCTCCGGAGACCCGAGCGAGCCGCGCACGAGGCCGGTTGCATCCACGACGAGGACGTCCTCCGGCGGGGCGCCGTCTCCGGGCTTGTGCGACCCGAACGCCGCCGGCGGGGAGTCTGCCGGCAGCGGCGTGATGACCGCGGCGCCGGCGTCGTGTGCCGCGCCGCGCGCGGCGGCAATGACGTCCGCCGCAACGGTCGGCTCCACGAGGACGTCGATCGTCCCGCCGCAGGCGAGCCCGACGTCCCACGCCTGCTCGTCGCTGATCCCGTAGCGGATCACGCGGGAGCGGCCGGTCGAGCGCGCCCGGGCGATCTCCTCGGCAGCGGCGCCCTCGACGCAGCCGCCGCTCACGGAGCCGGCAATCCGCCCGTCCGCGGCGAGGAGGAGGACGGCACCTTCCGGCCGCGGTGCCGACCCGAACGTTCGAACCACGACAGCCCGGCCGGCATCGAGTCCGTCGGCCTGCCATGCCGCGAGCGTTTCGAGCAGCTCCTTCATTCGAACCCTCTCGAATCTGCGATGGACGTCATCGCGTGAGCGGCCGCGCCGCGGTTGGATCGGTTCGGCCGCGGATCGATTCCGGCGGCTCGATCGTGCGAATTGCCGGCGCTCCGCCGGACGTGACGGACGCGGCCGCCTCGCCGCTCCGCCGATTGTCGCTCGCCCGCACGCCGGCGAGAATCTGGCCGAGCCGCTCGAGGCTCGCGACCGTGCCGGCCGGCAGGAAGTCGTCGACGTACGGATACGCCGCGCGCATTCCCGCGGCGAGCGGCTGGTAGCCCGGGGTCCCGGCCAGCGGGTTGAGCCAGATCAGGCGGTGGCAGTTGCGACGAAGGCGCGCGGTTTCCGTCGCGACGAGCGCGGGGTCGCCGCGGTCCCAGCCGTCGGAGACGACGATGACGATGCCGCTCGACCGGAGGGTGCGCCGCGCCCAGCGCAGGTTGAACTCGCGGAACGACTCGCCGATCCGGGTGCCGCCGGCCCAGTCCGTCACGGCATCGGCGACGCGCGCCAGTGCCCGGTCGCGGTCGCGATCGCGGAGCAGCCGCGTCACGCGGGTCAGCCGCGTCCCGAAGACGAACGATTCGGTCTTCACTTCCGATGA
>DASWSI010000173.1:0-4424 GCA_036402715.1 Candidatus Limnocylindrales bacterium | reverse complement strand
ACCATCCCAGAACATCGATATGGACTCCATTCGGCAACCCGGCTGGCTCAGAGAGCTCCGTGGCTTTGCGACCCCGCCTCGCGACGGGTGTGCTATTTCGTGGGCCGTGTCGACGCGGCGTGGGCGCGGCTAACCCGTCCGAGCATGACCGCGGACCAGCGGCGGGCACATGGCAAAGAGGTACCGCGGTGGTGCGCGCGTGCACGGGCTGTACGGCGGGGGCAAGTGGCGGACGGTGCAGGACGCCTGCCTGCAACCGCGGCCGACGCCTTCATCACGCTTCGGTGGATGCGCGCCTGACGTCGGCTAGACTGCCGGGCGTGCGAGGAGTGGCCGCGGTCCGAAATCTGTTTCGCGCCACTTGTATTGCCGGTTCAGCTCGCCCTTGACGTCGTCTGGCCACCGGCCGCGACTCGCCTTCCTGATCACCTCGAGCGGCGCGGGCGGCGCCGAACAGCAGGTTCGCGCGCTCGCCATCGCGTTCCGCGGCCGCGGCTGGGACGTCGCGGTCCTCAGCATGCTGCCGCTGGAACCATTGCTGCTCGAGCTTGCCGACTACGGCGTCGAGCTCGCCTCCGTCGGGATGTCGCGGGGGATCCCGGACCCGCGCGGGGTGTGGCGGCTGCGGCGCTTCCTGCGGCGATGGCGACCGGACGTGCTCCACGCGCACATGGTCCACGCCAACCTGCTGGCGAGAGTTTCACGGCTCGTCATCTCGACGCCAGTCATCGTCTCGACGATGCATAACCAGAACGAGGGCGCCCAGTGGCGGTACGTCGCGTACCGGCTCACCGATCGGCTCACCGACATCACCACGACCGTGAGCCGGCTCGCCGTCTCGGAGGCAGTCCGCCGCGGAGCGGTGACGTCGAAACGGATCCGTCTCGTGCCGAACGGGATCGATCTCGCTCCGTACGTTGCGAACGCGCCGCTACGCGAGGCGACGCGAGAGGCCCTCGACATCGGCGATCGGTTCGCCTGGCTGGCCGTCGGCCGCCTGACTGAAGCCAAGGCGTACGACGACATGATTGCGGCGTTCGTCACGGTGGCGCGGCGCGACGACCAGGCGATCCTGCTCGTCGCGGGGGACGGTCCCCTTGAAAATGATGTCCGGACATGGATCGACCGCGCCGGGCTCGTCGGCCGGATCCGCCTCCTCGGTCACCGCGCCGATGTTCCGGCCCTGATGCAGGCGGCCGACGGGTTCGTCCTGTCTTCGGCGTGGGAAGGGCTTCCGATGGTCCTGCTCGAAGCAGCGGCTGCGGCGCTGCCGCTCGTGGCGACGGACGTGGGCGGCACGCGTGAGGTCGTCCTCGACGCCGTGAGCGGTCACGTCACACCCGCAGGCGATGTCACCGCGCTCGGCAGTGCGATGCTCTCCGTCATGGCGCTGCCGGCGGCGGCCCGCCGGTCGATGGGCGAGGCCGGCCGCGCGCACGTGGCGGCACGCTTCGAGCTGGCGAGTGTCGTCACCGTCTGGGAGCAGCTCTATCAGGCGCTCCTGGGTCGCGCCGCGCGTTGAGCGTCCCCCGCGGCTCCGAACAGCCACCGTCGCTGCTCTACATCGCGACCGTGTCCGCGACCCTGCGTCATTTCCTGGGACCGTACGCTCGCCACCTCCGCGCCCGCGGCTGGCGGGTGGATGCAGCCGCAAGCGGCGTCACCGCCGACACCGTTCTGCGCGACGCGTTCGACGAGGCGCATGAGATTCCGCTGTCACGGTCCATCGTCGACGTTCCGGCGATGATCCTGGGCTACCGCGCCGTCGCTCGCGTTCTCGCCACGCAGCCCGACATCGTCCACGTCCACACCCCGATCGCAAGCTTCATCACGCGGCTCGCAGTACGCCGCATGAGCGCGGACCGCCGGCCCGCAGTGGTCTACACCGCTCACGGATTCCACTTCCACCGCGGAGGCCATTGGGCAGCGAACGGGCTGTTCCTCCTCGTTGAGCGGCTGGCTGGACGGTGGACGGACCGGCTCATCGTGATCAACGAGGAGGATTTCGCGGCCGCGATCCGACACCGCCTCGTCGCGGCGGCGCGCATCGTCCGCATGCCCGGGATCGGGCTCGACACCGACGTGTTCGATCGAAGCGTGATCGACCCTGCCGCGACGGCCGCCGCTCGCGAAGCCTTCGGCGTTCCGCTGACGAGCGCGCTGTTCGTCGCTGTCGGGGAGTTGAACCGGAACAAGCGCCAGGCAGACATCGTCGCCGCGCTGGCCCAGATGAAGAACCGTGAGGCGCGGCTGATCCTGCTCGGTGACGGCGACGCGCGCCCCGTCCTCGAAGTCCTCGTTGCCAAGCTCGGGCTGACGGACCGCGTCGCGTTCGGTGGTCTCGTCGCCGACGTCCGGCCCTTGCTCGCCGGCGCGACGGCGCTCGTCCATCCAAGCAAGCGCGAGGGCCTCTCGAGGGCCGTGATGGAGGCGCTGGCACTCGAGGTCCCCGTGATCGCATCTGCGGCGCGCGGCAACGCGGAGCTTGTCGGCGACGACGGCGTCATCGTCCCGATCGGGGATGTCGCCGGCCTCGCCCGCGCGATGGACCGGTTCGCGAGCGAGCCGGAGGCGGCCCGCGCGCTGGGACGCCGCGCCCGGCCGCGGATCGTCGAGCGCTACGACATCAGGGCCATCATCGCGCGCCACGTGGACCTCTACGACGGACTGGTCGCGGCACGCCGGGGTCGCTGAGCGCGAGCGTCAGTCCGAGCGGGAGTCCGGGACAGGGCCTGTGACCGCCCGGTCGTCGCGACCAGGGACAGCGGCTGGAGTCCGCGCCGACTCGTAGTAGTCGGACGATCCACCCGCCTTGACACCGTTGATGACGGCGCCGAGCACGATGGCATTCGCCCGGGCGAACGTTTCCCGCGCCTGGCGGAGCGACCCACGGCGGCTCCGGCTCGAATCGACGACGAGGATGACGCCGTCGACGAGCGGGCTCAGCACCGCGGCATCGACGACGACCTGGATCGGCGCGCTGTCGAGGATCACAAGGTCGTAGGCGCTGATGAGGTCCGCGAGCAGTGCCCGCATTCGCTGTGAGCCGAGCAGCTCCGCGGGATTCGGTGGGAGCGGTCCGGTCGTGAGGACGTCGAGATTCTCGACCTCGGTGTGGCGAGCGACGGCGTGGATGCCCGCTGCGTCGGACCGCAGCAATGTCGTCAGCCCATGGACATTCGGGAGGCCGAAGATCTCATGGGCCCCGGGCCGCCGGAGGTCGGCGTCCACGAGGAGCACGCGCGTTCCCTTCTGCGCGAACGCTGCGGCAAGATTGGCCGTAGTGACCGTCTTGCCCTCCGACGCAAGCGCGCTCGTGACGAGCAGCGACCGGAGCGGGCGGTCGATCGAGGTGAACTCCACGTTCGTGCGGAGCGTTCGGTACGCCTCGGCCGCCGACGAGCGCGGATAGACCGCCATCGCGAGGCGGTACAGCTCCCGCCGCTTGCCGCCGCGCATCCGCTCGATCGTCCCGAGAGTCGGCACGCCGACGACGTCCTGGACCTCGGATTCCGTCTTGACGGAGTCGTCGAGAAAGTCGGCAAGGAAGGCGATCGCGACCGCGAGGAACAGGCCCACGATCGCCGCGAGGAGCGCCGTCAGCGCCGGTCGAGGTGAGACGGCGTCGACCGGAGCGGTGGCCGGCTCGACGACCGTGAGCAGGTTTGCCGCGCTCGTCGACGAAAACGACAGCAGCGACGCGTACGTCGAGCGGAGCGTCACGAGCCGAGCCTGGAGCGTCTCGAGCCGCGCGTCGTCGGCAGGCGTGCGGCCCGTCCGGTTCGCGATGGCGTCGGCCTCCGTTTGGGTCTTCGTGATCTGCGCCTGAACGGCGGCGAGCTCCTGCTCGACCGCGGCACCCAGCTCCTTGCCGCGGCCCTGGAGCGCCGGCGAGGCTGCGATCAGCTCATCCGCGATCCCGTTCGCGATCGCGGCCGCCCGCGACGCGTCGGTGTCGCGAACGGTGATCGTCACGAGGGCGCTGTCTGGTGCGGCCACTGCCGTCACCCGCTGCGCGAGATCGGCGGCTGTCTCAGGGGCGCCGACGCGGGCAATCGCCTTCTCGAGAATCGGCTTGGTATCCGCGATCGTCGCGTACGTCGTGGAGAGGCGTTGGGATACGAGCAGCTGGGTGTAGTCCGGATTCACGCCTGACAGCGACTGGCCGACGATGAGCGCCGTTCGCGCCTCGAATGCCTTCGGCTGGGCGTTCGCAACCGCGTATGCCACGCCGGCGGAGATGATCACGCTCGCGATGACGAGCGGCCACCAGGCCCCGACGACTCTGAGCGCTCGGCGAAGGTCCACGAAGCTCCTGTCCGCGATCGGCGGCCGAATGGCCGCCCACCCTGGTCGCGGGGACGCCGAACTATACCGGTCGGTCTCCGGAGTTCCTCGGCGCGCCCAGCGACGGCCGCGCGAAA
>DASWSI010000172.1:0-16044 GCA_036402715.1 Candidatus Limnocylindrales bacterium | reverse complement strand
AAAATCCTGGTGACTCTAGCGGAGAGGCCACACCCGTTCCCATCCCGAACACGGAAGTTAAGCTCTCCAGCGCCGAAGATACTGAGAGGGCAGCCTTTCGGGAAAATAGGTCGTCGCCAGGATTTTTGCGTTTCCGGGACCTGCGGCGAATCTTCGCCGCGAGACTCGTGACCGTCGGCGCTTTCAGTGCCGTCAAACATCAATTCCTTCATGCGCGGCGGCGCCTTCGGGGCGGCCGCGTTCGTCTATGCTCGGGATCGTGACCGCCGCCTCAGGGTCCCAGTCCTCGGCGGGCATCGTGGTGGCGCCCGCGCCGCCCGGTGTCGCGGTACCGCCCCCGGCAGCATTCGCGACCCGCCGGATCTGCCCGTATCTCGCGGTCCCCGACGAGGTCTGGCGGAGCTCATCGCCGTCCCGCGATCACCGCTGCGGCGCCGTCACGCCACCGACGCTCCTCGCAGAGGAGAAGCAGCGACGGCTGTGCCTCTCTGATCGGCACGCCGGTTGCTCGACCTTTCTCGTTGCCGCCGGACGTGAATCCGATGACCGCCCACGAGACGGCGCCGTCGGCGGCCGAGAGGAAGCTCGTTGGCCGCGCGACCGGCGCTCCGCGAGCAGGTCGTCGCCGGACAACCGGCCGGGTGGCGAAACCGTCACTCGCTGGTCGCTCGTGCGGACGCGGCCCGTCGTCCTCGACCATCCCCGCGTTCCAGCGGCCGTCGCGTCCGTTCGGAACCGCAGTCGCGTGCAGCTCTCGATCGCGGCGCTCGCCCTGATCGCGATCGCCGTTCTCGGAATCGTCGGAATCGCGCGTCCGTCGTTCGGCGGCGCGCCCGCCGCGTTCGCAGCCGGCGCCTCGTCGTCGCCGTCGGCAGCGCCGTCGTTGCTGGCGGTCGTTCCGGCGACGCCGATTCCGACCGCGACAACCGCGGCGCCCTCCGCGCCGCCGGCGTCGCCGACAGCCGCGCCAACGTCACCCCCTCCGACGCGAAAGCCAGCCGTCTCTCCGACGCCCGCTCCAAGCTCCGCGAGCTCGAGCGCTGCGCCCGCCGCGACGTACCGCGTTCGCGACGGCGACACGCTGTACGGAATCGCGCGGAAGGTTGGCACCACCGTGAGCGAGCTGCAGCGCCTCAATGGGATGGGAACGTCGACGACGATCCACGCCGGAGACATCCTGATCGTCCGCTGACGCAGCGGCGGCGCGCCGGCCGGTCAGCTCTGGCAGCCGCGGCAGTACGACGTCACGAAACCGCCGGCCTTCACCTCGGTGATGCGCGTCCCGCACCGCGGGCATGGCTGCCCGCCTTTCATGTGGACCGCGAGGAAGTCGCGGACCTGGTGCTCGAAGGTCGGTGGCACGCGCGCGCGGAGGACTTCGATCGCCGTCGTCAGCGTCGCGCGCATCGCCGCGTACAGCTCGTCGACCTCGTTCGGCGCGAGCGAGGACCGCTTCCGGAAGGGGAGCAGCTTTGCGGCATGGAGGACCTCGTCGCTGTAGGCGTTGCCGATCCCCGCGACGAACGCCTGATTGCGCAGGAGGTTCTTCAGCTCGCCCGGGTGCCGCCGGATGCGATCGCGCCAGACGTCGAGCGTCAGCGCAGGGTCGTCGGCATCGGGGCCCTGCTCGTCCTTGCCCATCCCCGGCACCGACCGCGCCGCGCCCTCGGGCAGCAGGTACACCTTGCCCATCTGCGTCGGGTCGCGATAGCGGATCTCGACAGTGTCATCGTCCGCCGGAATCCACGGCGCTCCGCGTGTCCACGCGGCCGTTCCTTTCGGCCGCGCCGAGCGAGGGCCAAACGCCAGAACGACGGCGGTTTTCGTCGGCGGCTTCGCGGTCGGCGCAGCGAGCTGGAACCGCCCCGTCAGCATCGGGTTGACGACGACGGTGTCGCGGTCGAGCTCCATCACGAGAAACTTTCCGCGACGCCGGATCCGCGCGACGCGCTGCCCGACGAGCGCCTGCAGCTCGCCTGGTGTGCCGCGTACGGCAAGGGGGCCCGGCGCGGCGGTCGACGTGATCGTCCGGTTCGCGAGCGCGGCCTGAAAGGCTTCGGCGACGACGGTCAGATCCGGAAGTTCGGGCACGGCCGACGGATTGTAGCGGCGAGAAGTGGTGTGCTAGACTCTCCCGGCCCTAGCGGCAGGACAGCTGAAGAGCCTCGTTCCAAGCCACTCGTCACGAAGGAGCGGACCGCGGACCTGATCGACCACGGACCACTTGATCGTTCCGAACCCGGCTTGAGCAATGCTCGAGCCGTTTCTGATTCAAGGGGCAAATTCACGACAGGAGAATCACCACTTTGACCGAACAGCAGCAGGGCGGCGCGACGCCGGAGCCGGAGGCACGAGCCTCCGCCGCGGACCAGGCGTCCGAAGAATCCACGAGCGCCGTCGCCGTCGCGGATGGACCAGCCGCCACGACACCCGAAGCGCCGGATGCGGCGCCGGCGGGCGATGGAGCGGGTCGCGACAATGGCGCGGAAAATGCGCCCGCGTCGACCCCAACGAGCGCGAGCGTGGACGGGCCATCGGGTGACGCGGCTCCGAGCGACGCCATGACTGCTGCGAATTCGACGAACGGCGTTGCCGCGACCGAGGCCGGCGACCGCGCGAGTGCTTCGAGCACCCCCGCACCGACCGCCGTGAGCCCCGACGACACGGCGGATGCGCCCGCGGCCGCGGACGACGAGCCCGAGGAGGCGCCGCGCCGCGAGCTCGGTCCGGAGCCGACGACGATGGAGGAGCTGCTCGCGGAGCAGGACTCGGACATCAAGAGCTTCAAGCACGGTGACGTCGTCGAGGGCAAGGTCGTCCGCATCGACAAGGACGAGATGCTCGTCGACATCGGCGCGAAGAGCGAAGGCGTCGTCAGCAACCGTGAGCTGTACGGCCGCAACGCGGAGTCGCAGCCGCAGCTCGCCATCGGCGACACCGTTCTCGTCTACGTGCTCCAGCCGGAGTCGCAGGAAGGCCACGTCGTCCTGTCGCTTCGTCGGGCCGGCCTCGAGCGCAAGTGGCGCGCGATGCAGGAGCAGTTCGAGGCGGGCGTCATCATCGAGGCGCCGGTCATCGACCACAACAAGGGCGGCCTCATCGTCGACTGCGGAATCCGCGGCTTCGTCCCGATCAGCCAGATCGTCGACTTCCCGCGGCGACCGCAGAACGACCAGCCGCGCGACGCGGCGCAGGAGATCGCCGAGAAGCTCATGCCGTTCGTCGGCCGGAAGCTTCGGCTCAAGATCCTCGAGGTCAATCGCAAGGCCAATCGCCTGATCCTCTCCGAGAAGGTCGCGCTGTACGAGGAGCGCCGCGAGAAGCGCGACGAGCTCTTCAGCAGCCTCCAGGTGGGCCAGAAGGTGACCGGGACGGTTCGGTCGATCGCGCCGTTCGGTGTCTTCATCGACCTCGGTGGCATCGACGGCCTCGTCCACAAGAGCGAGCTGTCGTGGAACAAGGTCAACAACCCCGAGTCCGGCTACAAGGTCGGCGAGGAGGTCGAGGCCGAGGTCATCGACATCAATCACGAGCGTGGCCGGATCAGCCTGTCGATCCGTCGCCTCCAGCCCGATCCGTGGCACTCCACGGTCGCGGACTTCAACGTCGGCGACGTCATCGACGGAACCGTCACGAAGCTCGTCAACTTCGGGGCGTTCGTGCGGGTTCGTGACGGCCTCGAGGGCCTGATCCACATCAGCGAGCTCTCGCACCAGCGCGTCGCGCATCCGGGCGACGTCGTCCACGAGGGCCAGAACCTCAAGCTGAAGATCATCTCGCTCGACTCCGAGCGGCATCGCCTCGGCCTCAGCCTCAAGCAGGCCGAGGAGGCGCCGGCGCGTCCGGCCGCCGAGGCCCCCCAGCCCGGTTCCGGAGCGCAGACAGCCGCTCCCGCCGCACCGCGTGCCGAGCGTCGGCCACGACCGGAGCGAAGCTTCTCGATGGCCGATGCCGTCCAGGAGCCCGAAGGCGGGATCGACAACACGCTCGCGGCCGCATTCGCGCAGGTCCGCGAGCAGGTCGCGGCTTCCGAGCAGGCCGCGTCCTCGCCCGACGACGCGACGCCGGCGGACGACGCGCCGGACGCCGCGCCGCAGGCTCAGGCGGCGGAGGCCCCGGCCGCGACCGGAACCGCCGATGTTGCCGAACCCGACGCAGACGCGACGGCGCGTTCGGCGGGCGATCCTGATGCTGCCGCGGAGCCGTCGGAAGCCTCGACTCCCGTCGCCACAACCGGGACGGACGCAACCGCTCCGAGCGACCTCGCCGCGGCCGACGAGGCCGCGACCGTTGCCGCGAACCCCGGGTCAGCTGACGCGACGGCCACGGACTCGGCTGCCGCGGACGGCGGCGACACCGAGGCTGCGCCGGACTCCGGCGTCGAGCGCGAGGGGACCGGCGAGGGCTGATCCGCACCCGGCGCCACTCGCGTGGCGCCGCCGCGCCGGATCTCGTCGATTTCGTCGCTCGCCGGCGTCGTTCGGTGCGTCGGTGCGACGCACAGCGATGCGATAGGCGCGATAATGAACATCACCCACGCCCCGTGTCTTCGGGTCCGCCGAAGGGGCGGCGCGTGAGCAGGACGCTCCAGGCATCGCTTCCGGCGATCGCCGCGTCCGCCTCCTCCGGCGACTGACTGACCCAGCGCGGCAGCGGCGTTGCGAATCCTTATCGCCAACGGCCTCGGCTGACAGCATCCGGCGGCCGCCGGTGAGCGAATCTCATATGGACGGCGAGTCGTTGCTGCTCCGAAAACGACCGGTACGAAGGGCTGTCGGACACAGCCGTGCGGTTGGTTGCGGAGCAGGGTGGTCGTGCTAGCATGGCTCAACCGGCGCACATCGACGCTCGGAAAGGAACAGGCGTTCAAACTCGATGGACCGATTCGACAAGTTCACTGATCGCGCGCGGAAGGTCCTGACGCTCGCGCAGGACGAAGCGCAGCGCTTCAATCACAACTACATCGGCACGGAGCACCTGCTCCTCGGCCTCGTCCGCGAGGGCGAAGGCGTGGCCGCGCGCGTCCTCGAGAACATGAACGTCGAGCTCGCCAAGGTCCGGACGGCGGTCGAGTTCATCATCGGACGCGGCGACCGGCCCGTGGTCGGCGAGGTGGGCCTCACGCCGCGCGCGAAGCGGGTCATCGAGCTGGCGATCGACGAGGCGCGCCGCCTCGGCCACAACTACATCGGCACGGAGCACCTGCTCCTCGGGCTCGTCCGCGAGGGTGAGGGAATCGCCGCCGGCGTGCTCGAGTCGCTCGGTGTCAACCTCGACAAGGTCCGCCACGAGGTCATTCGGGTCCTGTCGCAGTCCTCGTCCGCCGGTCCGGCCCAGGAGACGAAGCGCGCGAGCAAGACCCCCACGGTGGACCAGCTCGGCATCAACCTCACGGAGCTCGCGCGCGCGGGCAAGCTCGATCCGGTCGTCGGGCGGGAGAAGGAGATCGAGCGCGTCATCCAGATCCTGTCGCGCCGCCTGAAGAACAACCCCGCGCTCATCGGCGAGCCCGGCGTCGGCAAGACGGCCATCGCCGAGGGGCTGGCGCACCGCATCGTTGCGGGCGACGTTCCCGAGACCCTCCTGAACAAGCGCGTCCTGACGCTCGACATTGGTTCGCTCGTGGCGGGCACGAAGTACCGCGGCGAGTTCGAGGAACGTCTCAAGAAGATCATCGAGGAGCTTCGCAACACGAACGACGCGATCCTCTTCATCGACGAGCTCCACACGCTCGTCGGCGCGGGCGCGGCCGAGGGCGCGATCGACGCGGCGAACATCCTCAAGCCGCCGCTCGCGCGCGGGGAGCTTCAGTGCATCGGCGCGACGACGCTCGACGAGTACCGCAAGTACATCGAGCGCGACGCCGCCCTCGAGCGACGGTTCCAGCCGGTCATGGTCGAGGAGCCGACCATGGAGCAGACCGTCGAGATCCTCATGGGGATCCGCGAGCGCTACGAGCAGCACCACAAGGTCACGATCACGGACGACGCGGTCAAGGCCGCCGTCGACCTGTCGATCCGCTACATCACGGACCGCCACCTTCCGGACAAGGCGATCGACCTGATCGACGAAGCCGGCAGCCGCGTTCGGCTGCGCCACGCGTCCGCCCCCCCGGCACTGCGCGAGGCCCAGAAGGACCTCGACCGCGTGACCAAGGAGAAGGACGCCGCGATCAACGCGCAGGAGTACGAGTCCGCCGCCACGCTTCGCGAGTCCGAGGCCACGGCGCGCGAGAAGGTCGAGGGCCTCCGCGGCGAGTGGCAGTCGCAGGTCTCGAGCGATCAGCCGACCGTCGACGAGGAGGAGATCGCCCAGGTCGTCGCGATGTGGACCGGGATCCCGGTCGCACGCATCAACCAAGAGGAGTCGGAGCGGCTGCTCAAGATGGAGGAATCCCTCCACGGCCGCGTGATCGGCCAGCAGGAGGCGATCGAGACCATCTCCAAGGCCGTTCGTCGCGCCCGTGCCGGGCTCAAGGATCCGAAGCGGCCGATCGGCTCGTTCATCTTCCTCGGCCCAACGGGCGTCGGGAAGACGGAGCTCGCCAAGGCGCTCGCCGAGTTCATGTTCGGCAGCGAGGACGCGCTCATCAAGATCGACATGAGCGAGTTCATGGAGCGGCACAACGTGAGCCGGCTCGTTGGCGCGCCTCCCGGATATGTCGGGTTCGACGAGGGCGGCCAGCTCACCGAGGCCGTTCGACGGAAGAACTACGCGGTCATCCTCCTCGACGAGGTCGAGAAGGCGCACCCGGAGGTCTTCAACATCCTCCTCCAGATCCTCGAGGACGGGCACCTCACCGACGCGAAGGGTCGCCGGGTCGACTTCCGGAACTGCATCATCATCATGACCTCGAACCTTGGTGCGAAGTCGCTTCAGACGAACTCCACGCTCGGTTTTCGGGCGATGGGCGATACCGATGCGGCGCGCGCCGAGACCTCGTACGAGATCATCAAGGAGAAGGTCGCGGCGGAGCTCAAGCAGAACTTCCGCCCGGAGTTCCTCAACCGCATCGACGCTACCGTCGTCTTCCGTTCGCTCACGGTCGACGAGATCCGGCAGATCGTCGACCTGATGCTCCAGCGGGTCCGCGAGCAGCTCAAGGCACAGCAGATGAGCCTCGAGGTCACGCAGGACGCGAAGGACCACATCATCAAGCTCGGATACGACCCGGCATATGGAGCGCGGCCACTCCGCCGCGTCATCCAGAACCAGATCGAGGACGTCCTGGCGGAGCATCTGCTCCTCGGGAAGTACGAGCCGGGCACGACGATCGTCGTCGACCGAAACCCGGACGCCGGCCTCCTCATCCACGCCGCCGAACCGAAGACGCCGGTCGAGGCGCGCTAGTCGCGCCCGCCCCGAAGGGGTCGCTTGGCTCGAGCACAGAGCCGGTACGTCTGCCAGGCCTGCGGCGAATCCGTCCTTCGCTGGGAAGGGCAATGCCGCGCATGCGGCGGCTGGAACACGCTCGTCGAGACGGTCGTTCGCGAGCCCTCGAAGGCAGCGGCGCGCGTCGCCCGCACATCCACGACCGCCTCGGCATCCGCTCCGCTCGGGAGCATCGAGGATTCGCGCGTCCCGCGACTCGAGGTCGGCATCGGGGAGCTCGACCGCGTCCTGGGCGGCGGCCTCGTCCCGGGCTCGGTGGTGCTGTTCGGCGGTGAACCGGGGATCGGCAAGTCGACCCTCCTCCTCGAGGCGGCCGCGGGCATCGTCGCGCGGGACGGGGCCACCTCCGTGCTCTACGCGACCGGCGAGGAATCGGCTGCCCAGGTCCGGCTTCGCGCGGCGCGACTCGGGCTCCTCGGCGGCCCGGCGGGGGATCGCGTCCGGGTCGTGACGGAAAGCGAGGTCGGCCGAATCGTCGAGCTCGCGCGCGCCGAACGCCCCGCAGCCGTCATCGTCGATTCGATCCAGACGGCGACGGTCGACGATCTCGACGGAGCCGCGGGAAGCGTGGGCCAGGTCCGCGACTCGACGCTCCGCCTGATGGAGCTCGCGAAGGGCGAGGGGATCAGCGTGCTGCTCGTCGGGCACGTGACGAAGGAAGGCTCGATCGCGGGCCCGAAAACGCTCGAGCATCTCGTCGACGCCGTCCTCAACCTCGAGGGCGAGCGATACGCCTCGCTGCGCCTGCTCAGGGCGACGAAGAACCGATTCGGCTCGACGGACGAGGTCGGGGTGTTCGAGATGCGGGACGTGGGACTGGCGGAGGTCAAGGATCCCGGGCGGGCGTTCCTCGTCGACCACGAATCACCGGCTCCGGGAAGTGTCGTCGCGCCGACCCTCGAGGGAACGCGGCCGCTCCTCGTCGAGGTGCAGGCGCTCGTCGCTCCGACGCCATTCGGGAATCCCGCGCGCCGCGCGAGCGGCCTCGACGCGAACCGGCTCGCCCTGCTCATCGCCGTCCTCGGGCGGCGCGCCGGGATCGGGCTCGGCAGCCACGACGTCTACGCGAATCTTGCCGGCGGCCTCTCGGTGGCTGAGCCCGGCCTCGACCTGCCCCTGGCGCTTGCGCTTGCCTCGTCCCTGCGGGATCGGGCGATTGCGCCCTCGACGGTGGCGATCGGCGAGGTGGGCCTCCTCGGTGAGCTCCGGGCGGTGTCGGGGATCGAGCGGCGCCTGCGCGAGGCCGCGCGCCTCGGGTACCGGCGGGCGATCGTCCCTCGCGGTCCTGGCGGTGGCGGTGACGCCGTCGAAGGGATCGAGCGCCTCGTTGTCGCGACCCTGCGCGATGCGGTCGAGGTCGCGCTCACGATCGGTGAAGCGGCCGCGCCTCGCGCTGTGCGTGCCCGCACTCCGGCGACTGCCGAACCAACCGACTGACCGCCCGGGTCGCGCCAGGCCCGCCGGGACCACGGCCCGGACCGAGTGCGGCGTCGGGTGGGGGAGCGTGGCGACGCCAGTGCCGCGATGCTAGGCTGACGGCCGGGTCGAGCCGCGCCCGCGCCACCCGGCTTTCGCCGGGTCAGCCCCCAGGACCGAGGAAAGCGTGATCCTCTACATCCGCGTGCTGGGAGCCGCCCTGGGGGGCCTGACGGGCATCGCCCTCGCCACCGCGAACCAGGAGCTGTTCGCCGGCACGCCGAACTCGGGCGCGTTGCTCGTCACGTGGGTCGTTGCGTGGTTCATCGTGGGCTTCGCGATCCTGCCGTACCTGACGGTCCTCCCGGCCGGCTGGCTGATCCGGCACGTCCAGTCGCTCTCGACCGCCGAGTTCGTCACGGCCGTGATCGGGCTGTTGCTCGGCCTGCTGATGGGGCTCCTCCTCGGCTTGCCGCTGTCCGCGATCCCGCCACCGCTGGGGACGTGGCTGCCGCTCGGCGTCTCGCTGTTCCTCGGGCTCGGCATGGCGGGATTGACGGTCGCGAAACGGGCCGATCTCGTCGCTGCCGCGGAGGCAATCGGGCTCGTCCGGCACCCGGAACCCGGGACGAGCGGGCCCACGAAGAGCGGTGAGCCGCACATCGTCGTCGACACGAGCGCGATCATCGACGGCCGGATCGCGGAGATCGTCGAGTCCGGGTTCATCTACGGGACGCTCGTCGTGCCGCGGTTCGTCCTCGCCGAGCTCCAGCACATCGCCGACAGCTCCGACACCCTCCGCCGCAACCGCGGCCGTCGCGGCCTCGAGATCCTTGCCCGGATGCAGAAGGATTCGCCGACGCCGCTCGAGATCGTCGAGGACGATTTCCGCGATGTCGGAGAGGTCGACGCGAAGCTGATCGCGTTGGCGAAGACGCGAAGCCGGGCGATCCTGACGAACGACTTCAACCTGAATCGGGTCGCCGAGCTGCAGGGGATCCGCGTCCTCAACATCAACTCGCTGGCGAACGCCGTGAAGCCGGCCGTGCTCCCCGGCGAGGAGCTTCGCGTCCGGGTCATCCAGGAAGGCAAGGAGTCCGGGCAGGGCGTCGGCTTCCTCGACGACGGGACGATGATCGTCGTCGAAGGCGGCTCGCGGTTCATCGACCGCGATGTCGACGTCTCGGTGACGCGGGTGCTGCAGACCGTCGCGGGGCGAATGATCTTTGCCCAGCCGAGGCTCGATTGACCGAGCCGTCCGTCGTGTCGCCGGCGCGCGTGATGCTCGTGATGGTGGCGACCGCGGCACCGGCGGCGCCTGGCGGGTTGCGCCGCGCGCGATGACGGCGCGCGGGTCGGATCGAGAAGCCGCGGAATCGACCGTCGACGTCATCGTCGTCGCGGCCGGGGCATCGCGTCGGATGGGTGGCGTCGACAAGCTGTGGGTCGACGTCGCCGGCGAGCCGCTCCTCGCCCGGACGCTCCAGGCGGTCGCCGCCTCACCAGCCGTGACCAGGATCGTGCTCGTCGTTGCCGCGGATCGCGTCGCCGCGGCAACGGAAGCCGCGTGGCTGCCCGAATCGGTCGTCTCCATCGTTGCAGGCGGAGGGTCGCGACACGACTCCGTGCGCGCGGGGTTCGAGGCGCTGGAGCAGCTTGACGCGGGCCGAGTGGGCGGGAGTGCGCGCGCCGGGGACGCGCCCGTGGACGTCGATGACGGCGTCGTTCTTGTCCACGACGCGGCCCGGCCATTCGTGACGACCGCGTTGATCGCCGCGGTCGCCGCGGCCGCCGCGCGCTACGGCGCGGCAATCCCGGTGCTCCCCGTCGCCGAGACGCTCAAGCGCGTCGTGGACGGCCGGGTCGACTCGACGATCGACCGCGAAGGCGTCGCGACGGCACAGACGCCGCAGGGCGTCCGGCGCGGCATCCTCCGCTCGGCGCTCGCCGGCGCCCCCGCGGCCGCGGACCGGACATGGACCGATGAGGCCGCCCTGCTCGAGGCTTGTAGAATCGCCGTTCATGCAATCCCCGGTGAAGCGACGAACGTCAAGGTGACACTGCCGGCCGACCTGCAGCGAGCGGAGGCCGTCTTCGGCGGTGGGCGTCGCGGGGAGGACGCCGCCGCCGTCGGGAACGCCGCGGCCAGAGTCGGGCTCGGCCACGATCGTCACTCGTTCGGCCCCGGCGAGCCGCTGCTGCTCGGCGGTGTGGCCTTTCCCGGCGTCCCGCGACTCTTCGGCCATTCGGACGGCGACGTGGCGCTCCACGCCGTCGCGGACGCGCTGCTCGGTGCGGCGTCGCTCGGTGACCTGGGGCGGCTGTTCCCGGCCGACGCCCGGACCCCGCGCGGCTCTGCGAGCAGCTCGCTCCTGACGGCGGTGGTGGAGCGGGTCGCCGCCGCAGGATACCGACCGCGCTCGGTGGACGTGACGATCGTGGCCGCGCGGCCCCGCCTCGCTGACCGCCTCGATGAGATGGCCGCGACGATTGCCGCGCTTCTCGGACTGCCCACGAACGCCGTTGCGGTCAAGGCCTCGACCGGCAACCTCGACGGCATGGAGGGCGCCGGGCGCGGAATCTCCGCCCAGGCCGTGGCGCTGCTCGACCCTGCCCGATGATCCAGCTCGCTGACACGCTCACGGGCGAAACCCGGCCGCTCGTTCCGCTCGATGATCGCCACGTCCGGATCTACAGCTGCGGCCCGACGGTCTACGGCCCGGCGCACATCGGCAACTTCCGGTCGTTCCTCTTCGCCGACGTGCTCGTTCGGTACCTCCGCTATCGCGGCTACGGCGTGACGTGGGTGATGAACGTCACCGACATCGACGACAAGATCATCCGCGGCGCCGCCGCGGCCGGGGTCACGACGGAAGCGCTTGCGGACCGCTGGACGGAGCGATTCCTCGCCGACGCGGCAACGCTGCGGATGACGACGCCGGACGTCCTCCCGCGCGCCACTCGCCACATGGACGAGATCGCCGACCTCATCCAGAAGCTGCTCGACGGCAATTTCGCGTACCGCACCGCGGACGGCTCGATCTTCTTCCGGATCGCGTCCTGGCCGGCATACGGTCGGCTCGCGCGGCTCGACCCCGAGGAGATGCGGGTCGGGGAGCGCGTCGAGGCCGACGAATACGCGAAGGACGACGTCCGGGACTTCGCCGTCTGGAAGGCGCCGAAGCCGAACGAGCCGTCGTGGGACACGATCGTCGGGCCAGGGCGGCCGGGCTGGCACATCGAGTGCTCGGCGATGAGCATGGCCCACCTCGGGCCGTCGTTCGACATTCACACCGGCGGGATCGACCTGATCTTCCCGCACCATGAGGACGAGATCGCGCAGAGCGAGGCCGCCACGGGCCGGCCGTTCGTTCAGACGTGGCTCCACTGCGCGCACCTCCAGATGGCCGGCTCGAAGATGGCGAAGTCGACCGGCAACCACACTCGCGTCGGGGAGCTGCTCGACGCCGGGGCCTCCGCCCGCGCGCTCCGCTACGCGCTGATCTCCGTCCATTACCGGCAGCCGCTCAACTACAGCGACGAGTCGCTCGCGGCGTCCGCCGCCGCGGTCGACCGGCTCGATGCGCTCGTCGCCGCCCTCGCGGCGTACCGGGAAGATGGCGCCGACGACGCGACGCTCGACGACGCCTTGGCGGCCGCGCGTGGCGCATTCGATGCGGCGCTCGGCGACGATCTCAACGTGTCGGCGGCGCTCGGTGCGCTGTTCGATTTCGTTCGCGAGATCAACCGAAGGATCGACGCGCGCTCGCTCTCGACCGCGGACGCCGCCCGAACGCAGGCGTTCCTCCGCGACCTCGACACGGTCCTGGCGATCCTTCCGGACGAGGTGGACGGCCTCGACGCGCGCCTCGTTGCGCTCCTCGAGGAGCGGATCCGCGCTCGCGCAGCGAAGGACTGGGCGGCATCCGACCGCCTCCGCGACGAGCTCGCAGCGGCCGGCATCTCCGTCGAGGACACGCGCGACGGCCAGCGCTGGCGCCGAGCGACGGCGGGCGCCCGTGGCTGAGCGAGCCCCGCGGCGGAAGGCCGCCTCGTCTGACGCCGCGTCGCCGGCCGGCGACGCGTCGGGCGCTGCCCCGAAGCGCGCGCGCGCCACGAAGCGCGGCGCCGACGCCGATGCGACGTCAACGCCGAGGTCGGGGGATGCGCTGACGCCGGGCGGTCCGGACGCCGCCCCGACGAAGCGGCCTCGCGGCAAGGCGCGCGACGCCGGCGCGGGTGACGACGCGGCGAGCTCCGCCGCCCGCGACGCGACGGGTGGCGGCGCAGGCGCGTCGCGCAGCACGCCAGGATCCTCCGGGGCGGGCGGTCGCCCGAAGGCAAGTCGTGGCGGCCGTGCAGGCGCTCGCTCGGACATCCCGCCCGGTCCGGGCGGCGACGTGCCACCGAACCGTGGCTTCGGCTTCCGGAACGACGACACGGCACCGCCATCCCGGAATTCCGGGTTCGTCCCGCGCGCACCGCGGCGGGACGCTCGTGGCACGCGACCGGGAGGCCCTGCGGACCGACCGTCGCGCGACGATCGCGGCGCCGGACACCGGTTCGACCGAACTGATGACCGGGCCGGGGGCGGCGGGCGTCGATTCGATCCCGGCGATCGCGGCGATCGCGCTGGTCGCGATCTTGGCGCGCGGCCGCCGGGTCGCGACTCGCGAGCGCCGGGGTTCAACCGCGACTCGCGAGCGCCGGGGTTCGGGCGCGACGCGCGCTCGTTCGACCGTGGCTCCCGTCCATTCGACCGCGGATCGTCCCGTCCGTTCGACCGGGGCGCGAGCCCGCACCGTGACGGCGACGCCGGCTCCGATGCCCGCGGCGGCGGCGGGCGGAGCTCGTTTCGCGGCCCGAGTCGCGGCGAGAGCCAGAACGGGCCCGGCGACCGTCGATTTGCCCGGCCGCAGGGTCAGGACGAGTTTCGGCCGAGCGACCGGGCACGAAATCCCGGGACCGGCCGACCCGGATTCCGCGACCGCTCTTCGGAGAGGCCGGATCGCGACGCGGCGTTTCGCGGCGACCGACCGCCGTTCCGGCCAAACGACCGGCGCCCGAACGCCGCCCCCTGGCGACCGGAACGTGACCGCTCATTCGGCGAACCCGACGATCGGCCCACATTCGATCGCGACCGCGCGCGACCGTCGGGCGACGGATTCGGCACGGAGCCGCCGCACCGCGGGCGGCCGTCGGGGCCGCCTCCGGGCCGGCCGTTCCGCGACGCGGCGCCGCGCACGTCGCGGCCACCCGGTCGGCCGGATTTCCGCGACCGCGACCGGCCGTTCGACCGTGCGCGGCAGGCACGACCGGAGTGGCGGCCCACGCCGGGACCCGCCGCGCCGGAGTGGGGAGCCGGCCGGGGGCCGGACCTCCTTGCCGACGACGAGGAGCTGATCGCCGGTCGGCGGCCCGTCGAGGAGGCGTTCGTCGCCCGGCGCGATGCGAAGCGACTGCTCGTCGTTCCGCAGCGGCGCGAGGCGCTCGAGCGGATCGTCCTGCACGCGACGAACCTTCGAATCCCGGTCGTCGAGGTCGAGGGCGGGACCCTCACGGCGCTGGCGGGGTTCGACGGGCACCAGGGCGTCGCGGTTGTCGTCCCGCCCCGCCGCTACGCAACCCTCGACGACGTGCTCGCGCGCGCCATCGAGCGCTCCGAGCCGCCATTCGTGCTCGTGCTCGACTCGCTGGAGGATCCGCAGAACGTCGGGACGCTGCTCCGAAGCGCGGAGGCGGCAGGCGTCCATGGCGTCCTCTTCCCGACTCACCGCCAGGCGCCGCTGACGCCGGCGGCCGTCAAGGCCTCCGCGGGCGCGGTGGAGCACCTGCTCCTCTGCCCGGTCGACGACCTCGCCGGCGCGCTCGCCGATCTCCACGCCCGCGGGCTCCGTGTCGCCGGTGCCGAGGCGGATGCTCCGCTGACCGCGCGGCAGTCGGACCTCCGTGGCCCACTGGCGATCGTCGTCGGCAGCGAGGGGCAGGGTCTCGGTCCCGCGGTTCGGCGCCGCTGCGACCTCGTGATGCGGATCCCGATGCACGGCGCGATCGATTCGCTCAACGCTGCCGTTGCCGGGTCGATCCTCCTCTTCGAGGCCGTCGCGCAACGGGACCCGAACGGGATCGCCAAGCGCCGGCCGCCGAAGCCCGGTCAGTTCGGGGCAGCCGCGACCGGCGCGCCCTCGGCGACCTCCGAGCCGACGGCGGCGGAGCCAGCGCCGCTGCCGATGGCGACCGCCGAACCGGCGGGTTCACCCGACGGGACGGAGCCGGCCAACAGCCCCGCAGGCGTCACCGCGGCGGCTTCGGTGGACGCTTCTTCCGTGGCGACCGCGGACCACGGCGAGCCGGATGGTGCTGCCGGCGTGGGCAGCGCTGTTCCATCGGGGTCCGGCGCCGATGCCGAGGCCGAGCACGCTTCCGGTGATGCGCCCGCAAGCCTTGTCGGCGAGGACTCGGGCGCGCTCGACGGCGCGGTCGAGGATCTCCTCCCCGGCGGTCCCGAGCCGGACGCCTCGTCCTGACCGCGGAACGCCGTGCTGGCCGCGGCTGCCGCCCGGCCGGCCGGCGCGCCTGAGCCCCTCGACCGGGCTGCGCCCGTCGCGCTTGACCCGTTCGTGCTCAGAGCCCTATCATTCCCCGGCGCCCATGGGTCATCTGCGGTGTGCCCGTGCGCGTCGCGCCGACGTAGCTCAATTGGTAGAGCAGCGGTTTTGTAAACCGCCGGTTCCGGGTTCGAGTCCCGTCGTCGGCTCCAAGTGAACATCGTCGGGTACCGGGTCCCACCACGAGGCCGCAGCCTGGGCCCGTCGCCCTCCACATCAGTGGGTAGGTTGAGCAGGTGGTGAGCTCCGCTGACTGTAGATCAGCCGTCTTCGACTGTGGGGGTTCGATTCCCTCCCTGCCCACCACTGAAACCGCGATAACGGGTCCCGGGCCCACATAGCTCAGCCGGCAGAGCACTTCCTTGGTAAGGAAGAGGTCATCGGTTCGAATCCGATTGTGGGCTCCACGCCAGGCGGCTTCGCAAGCCCGCGGATCGAGCAACTTGCGGCACCGCCGCGCCTGTATTTGATGGAGAGAACGGTCACGTGGCCAAGAAGAAGTTCGAGCGCAACAAGCCCCACGTCAATATCGGCACGATCGGCCACATCGACCATGGCAAGACGAGCCTGACCGCGGCGATCAGCAAGTACCTCGCCCTGAAGGGCTCGGCCGAGTACCGGGCCTTCG
>DASWSI010000171.1:0-2053 GCA_036402715.1 Candidatus Limnocylindrales bacterium | reverse complement strand
CCGCTGACGGGCCTGAATGGCGGCCGCAGGCTGAAGGGATGACGGCAGCGTGATCGACGCCGAGGACCGCGGGACGAAGCGCGACCGGCTCGCCCGGCTCGGGCGCGTCATCGCCGTGCTTCGGGCGCACCCGGACGGCATCCGGATCCCGGAGCTCGCCCGGCGGGTCGACATGTCCGTTCGGACGGTGTACCGCGACCTGCGGGCGATCGAGCGCGAGATCGGCGTCGCGGTCTGGTCCGAGAACGGGCTGTGGGGCGCCGTCGGCGACGAGTTCCTGCCGCCGCTGAAGCTCACCCTGTCCGAGGCGATGGCCGTCGTGTTGTCGGCGCGGCTCATGGTCCGCTACGCCGACAAGTACGACCCGGACCTCGCCGCGGCGTTCGAGAAGCTCGAGGAGGGCCTGCCGCCGGCGCTCGCGGAGCACGTCGAGCGGACGCTCGATGTCCTGTCGCGGCACCCCCGCGACGAGCTCTTCAGTCGTCACGTCCATCTGCTGACCCGCGCGTGGGCGGAGCGCCGGGTCGTCACGCTCGACTACGACCCGGGGCGCTACGCGGCCGGCAGCGAGCGGCGGCGGGCGACGGTCCGGCCGTACCTCATCGAGCCCTCGCTCCAGACGCATGCGCTTTATCTCATCGGGTTCGACGAGACGCGCGGCGGCGTCCGGACGTTCAAGATCGAGCGGATCCGCGACGTCGCGATGATGCCGACGACCTTCGACCCGCCGGAGGCGGCCGCCGTCGAATCGATGTTCGAGCGGGCCTGGGACATCATCGCGGACCAGCCACCGGTGACGGTCGTCCTCCGCTTCGCGTCGCGTGTCGCGGCCCGGGTCCAGGAGGCGACGTGGCACCCGTCGCAGACCGTCGTTGCCGAGCCGGACGGCTCGCTCCTCTGGCGCGCGACCGTCGCCGGCACGATCGAGATCCGGCTCTGGATCCTCTCGTGGGGCGACGAGGTCGAGGTCATCGAGCCCGCGGCACTTCGTGACGACGTCGCGGACACGCATCGCCGGGCCGTCGCCCGGTACGCCCCGTGAGCCGCCACCCGTTCCGGGCCGTCAACCTCATCAGCGACCCGATCCACGGCTACGTCGAGCTGACGAAGCGCCTCTCGGCGGCCGACGGTGCGGCCGCCGGCCTGCCACCTGAGGACGTCTCCGAGCAGGACCTCCTCGACTCGGCGTGGCTCCAGCGGCTGAGGCGGATCAGCCAGCTCCAGAGCGCGCGCTGGGTCTTCCCGACGGCAGAGCACTCACGGTTCACCCACGGCCTGGGTGTCATGCACGAGGCCGGGCTCTGGGCGCGGGCGCTGTACCCGAGCCTGCGGGCGACCCTCCGCGACGTCGAACCGCGGGGCGTCGTCCCATCCGAGGCGCTCGTCGTCGAGACGCTCCGGGTCGCCGGGCTGCTGCACGACGTTGGCCACGGCCCGTTCGCCCATTTCTTCGACGAGCACTGGCTCAGCGCCTGGCCCGCGCCCGCGGACTCGCGGCGAACGGACGGGAAGCGCCTGTCACACGAGGACCTCTCGCAGCTGATCATCGAGCGGGAGCTCGGCGACCTCATCCGCGGGCTCCGGCGCGCGCCCGGGATCCAGCCGGAGCGCGACGGGTTCGCGAACGGCGAGTCGATCGACCCGTCGTGGGTCTCGTTCCTCGTCTCGAAGCCCGCGCTGCGCGACGAGGAGATGCCGCAGTGGGTCCGCTGGCTCCAGCCGCTGCTGTCCGGCGTGTTCACGGTCGACAACCTCGATTACGTTCGGCGCGATGCGTACCTCACCGGCGTGGCCGTGGGACCCGTCGACGTCGAGCGGCTGCGGCGGTATTCGTTCATCTCGGAACGGGGGCTCACGCTCTACGAGCCGGGCCTCGGGGCGCTCGAGATGTTCCTCACGGCGCGGCTGTTCATGTATCTGCAGGTCTACTTCCACCGAACCGTCCGGGCGATCGACCTCGACCTCGCCGAGGTGTTCGCGCCGTCGATCCGCGCGATCTTCGGGGACGGGTCGCCGGCCGAGCGGCTGTCGGCCTACGCCGATCTCGACGAGT
>DASWSI010000170.1:0-2058 GCA_036402715.1 Candidatus Limnocylindrales bacterium | reverse complement strand
CGCGACGGATGCGACAATCGCTCGCGTGAACCGAGCTCGCGGCGCGCTCGTCCCGATCCTCCTCGCCGCCTCGATCGCCTTCCTCGCCGGGTGCGACGCATCGACCGCGACGTCCGCTCCGGCGAGCGCGCGCGCCGGAGCTTCGTCAGCAACGGGCTCTCCGGCCGTGGCAACTCCCGGTGCCGTGTCGACCGGGGGCGGACCGGGAGGCGGAGCGTCCGGACCGCCGACATCCCCGACGCCCGCCGCGCCGTCCGGTCGCGCCGAGTCCCTTGCGATCGTGCCCGTCACCCAGTTCCGGACGACGCTGACGGCTGCGTCGCGGGCTGATGTCGCGGCCGCGCTCGGGGGCACGAGCGGGCCGTTCGACGGGCTCGAGCTCGTCGCGCCGGAGGCGGACGCGATCCTTGCCGCCCTCGGTGCAGCTCGGCCGACGGATGCGTCGCGCCTCGTCCTCGCCCCGAACGCGTCGGCGCTCGCGGCAGACCTGGCGGGGCACCGGAAGCGCCTCGGCTTCCTCCGGTCGAGCGACGTGGGCCCCGGCGTCCGCGCGCTCGGCTGGGAGAACCGGGACCTGTTCGGTGGCGGGCGGGTCGCCAAGCTCGCCGACTGGCCGCTGACGGCGCAGCTGCCGAAGGCCGCCACCGCCTACGATCCCGCGAAGGCGTGGACGCTCGTCGCCGGCGGCGACATCCTCCTCGACCGCGGCGTCGCCCAGACCGTGAAGATCCGCGGCAAGGGCGTCGACTTCCCGTTCGACGGCGGCTCGGCGGAGATCACCGGACGCTGCAGGAACTGCTCGCCGCTCGGCTGGGACCTGCCGTACACGACCCGGACCGGCGGCGCCGGCGCGGTCCGGGAGCTCATCAAGGGCGCCGATCTGGCGATCGCGAACTTCGAGAATCCGGCGCCGAACCGCTTCGCGTATCACACGAAAGGGACCGTCTTCTCCGCGGACCCGAAGCTCATCGACGGGCTGCGTGACGCCGGCATCGACTACGTGTCGCTGGCGAACAACCACATCAGGGACGCCGGCGCGCAGGGGATCCTCGACACGATGGCGAACCTCGACCGGCGCGGCATCGCCCACAGTGGCGCCGGCGCGAACCTTGCCGCGGCCCGCGCCCCCGGGATGCTCGAGGCGCGCGGGACGAAGGTCGCGATCCTCGCCTACGACACGATCGCGAAGAGCTACGGCGCGACGCCGACGCGGGCGGGAAGCGCGCAGCTGAACGCGGCGGCGGTTCGCACGGACGTCGCGGCCGCTCGGCGCGCCGGAGCGAACGTCGTGATCGTCTTCCCTCACTGGGGCACCGAATACGACCCAACGCCGTTCGCGGGGCAGCAACGGCTCGCGCGCGCGTGCGTCGACGCGGGCGCGGACCTCGTCATCGGCAACCACGCTCACTGGGCCGGCGCCATGGAGACGTACAAGGGCAAGCCGATCTGGTACGCGCTTGGCAACTTCGTCTTCGACCAGACGTGGTCGGAGCCGACGATGGAAGGCATCACGCTCGAGCTGACGTTCAACGGCGCGACGCTCGTCCAGGCGCGGATGCGGCCGCACATCATCCTCGACAAGGCGCAGCCGAACTTCCTCGATCCCGCGGGCTCCGGTCGCGTCGTCATGGGCCAGGTCTTCGGCGCGTCGAAGGGCCTGCTCGCCTGGTAGGTCGCGGCAACCGCGGGCGGCCCGCTTGCGGCGGACGGCGGCGCCGTCCTCGCGACGGTGGCTAGGCCAGGCCCGCGAAGAGGTCCGTTTCGGGCAGCGTCGTCGGCACGCGCGACTCGCGGAGGATGTACGCCTCGCGCGACCAGTGCTGCTTCCAGCCCTCCTCGCCGAAGACCATGAACCCGCTGTCCATGGAAATCTGCGTCACGTGCCGACCGATCGCGCGCCACTTCCGCTCGATCGGGTCGCCGGAGATGTCGACCCAGGTCGTGATCGATTCGTCCGGGACGAGCATCTTCGCGACGTACTCCTCGTACTCGCGGATCTGCTCCTCCGTCGCATCGGCGGGCGGGTCCCAGAAGCTGGGCTTGCCGAGCTCCTGCATT
>DASWSI010000169.1:0-1680 GCA_036402715.1 Candidatus Limnocylindrales bacterium | reverse complement strand
GGGCATTCCGGGCGAGCGACTGGCGGCGACGACGTACACCGACGACGACGTGTCGTGGAAGGTGTGGCGCGACGAGGTCGGCCTGCCGGCGGAGCGGATGGCGAAGTGGGGCGACGTCGATCGCGGCGACGACAAGAACTTCTGGCGGATGGCGGAGACGGGTCCGTGCGGTCCGTGCAGCGAGATCCACTTCGACCGTGGTGCCCACCTGAGCGAAGGGCCCGAATGCATCCCGGACCACAGCGAGACGTGTCCCCGCTGGCTCGAGATCTGGAACCTCGTCTTCATGGAGTTCGATCAGCGACCCGAAGGCCGCGTCCCGCTGCCGTTCACGAGCGTCGACACCGGGATGGGCCTCGAGCGGCTCGCGAGCGTCCTCCAGCAGGTCCCGACGAACTACGACATCGACCTCTTCCTGCCGATCCACGAACGGATGCGCCAGCTCGTCGGCCATGACCCCGACGCGTTCGAGGCGGAGCGCTTCAGCTACCAGGTGATCGCCGACCACTCGCGGGCGGCGACGTTCCTCATCGCCGACGGCGTCCTGCCGTCGAACGAGGGCCGCGGCTACGTCCTCCGCAAGATCGTCCGCCGCGCGGTCCGCCACGGCCGGCTGCTGGGACGTCGCGAGCCGTTCCTCGCCGAAACGGCGGACGTGGTCATCGCGGTGATGCACGACGCCTACCCGCATCTCGACGAGCGGCGCGACGAGATCGTCGGCGCCCTGCTCCGTGAGGAGTCGCAGTTCGGGCGGACGCTCGATGCCGGGACCGTGCATCTCGAAGAGGCATTGATCCCGCTCACCTCGGCCGATCGCGTCGTCGGTCGGCGGCCGGAGGATCTCCCACCGGACGCGCCACGCCTCTCCGGCGATGTCGCGTTCCGACTCCACGACACGTACGGATTCCCGATCGACCTGACCGTGGAGCTGGCTGCCGAATACGGCGTCGCGGTCGACCGGCCCGGGTTCGACGAGGCGCTGGCGGAACAGCGGCAGCGGAGCCGCGGTGGGCGCAAGGCGGAGCTCGCGAAGCACGCCGAGATGCAGTCGCTCTACCAGGCGATCCAGGCGCGGGTGGGCGACACGCCGTTCGACGGCTATCGGACGACGCGGGTCGAGGAGGGCGTCGAGGTCGTCGCGATCCTTCGTGACGGCGTGGAGTACGACGACCTTGCGGCGGTCGCGGAGGTCGAGCTGCGAGCGGATGCGAGCGCGGCGGCCGAGGTGATCCTCAGCCGGACGCCGTTCTACGCCGAGGGCGGCGGCCAGGTCGGGGATCGCGGGGTCATCCGCTCGACCGATGGTGACGTCGTCTTCGAGGTCGAGGACACGCAGAAGCCCGTCGGCGGACTCGTCGTCCATCGAGGGACGCTCCGCGGGCGGCTCCGCGTCCGGCAGGCTGTCGTCGCGGAGGTCGACGCGGTGCGCCGGGCAAGCACGATGCGCAACCACACGGGCACGCACGTCCTGCATCGGGCGCTCCGCAACGTCGTCGGCGAGCGCGCGCGGCAGGCCGGCTCCCTCGTCACGCCGGACTACCTGCGGTTCGACTTCCCGCTCGAGCGCGGCCTGACGGACGACGAGAAGCGCGCCATCGAGGCGGAGGTTCGAAACGTCATCCGCGACGACCGCCCGGTGAGCGAGGCGTACATGCCGATGCGCGCGGCGATCGACGCGGG
>DASWSI010000168.1:0-3697 GCA_036402715.1 Candidatus Limnocylindrales bacterium | reverse complement strand
GATCGGGATCTCGATTCCGCGCTCGGCGGCGTAGTCGATCTCCTGCTCGCGCGACAGCCCCATCCCGACGCGCATCGGGGCGACGACCTCGAGGCCCGGATCGAGCGCGTGCACCGCGACGTCGAACCGGACCTGGTCGTTGCCCTTGCCGGTGCAGCCGTGTGCGACCGCATCCGCGCCCTCGCGCTTCGCGACCTCGACGAGCAGCTGCGCGATGAGCGGCCGCGCGAGTGCGGTCGCGAGCGGGTACGTGCCCTGGTAGAGCGCGTTGGCCTGGAGATGCGGCCAGACGAAATCCGTGACGAATCGCTCGCGAGCGTCGACGACATATGCCCGCGTCGCGCCGGCGGACATCGCGCGGTGCTCGACGCCCTGGCGCAACGAACCGCCACCGACATCGACCGTGAGCGTCACGACCTCGACGTCGAACTGCTCGCGCAGCCAGGCGACGGCGACGGACGTGTCGAGTCCGCCGGAGTAGGCGAGGACGACCTTGCGCATGTTCGGTTGTCTCCGGTTCAGCGGGTTGGTGAGGGGATCGGCGTCACCGAGGCGAGCGCCTGGATCGCGCGGAACTCGTCCCGCCAGCGTTCGAGGCGACGCTCGTCGGCGAAGAGGACGAGGAGCGTGTTGTCGCCCGCGAGCGTGCCCTCCTGGCCGGACAGCGCGGACTCGTCGATCGCCTGGCCGATCGTGCTCGCGGTCCCCGGCGTCCCGGTGAGGACGAGGATGAGCCCGCTCCGCCCGATCGATACCGGGATGTCGGCGAGGATCCGGCGGAGGCGTTCGGCGCTGCGCGCCCGTTCCGGCGGTTGCGCGACGTCGTCCGGCAGGACCCACGCCTGGCGGCCGTTGCGCGCGACGCGGACGAGGTTCATCTCCGCGACGTCCCGACTCACGGTCGCCTGCGTCGTCGGGATGCCGCGCGCGGCGAGGAGCCTCGCGAGCTCGGTCTGGCTGCGGACCGGCTGGCGCGCGATCAGCTCCCGGATCGCATGGTGGCGGTCGCGCTTCGACGTTCGGGCGAGGGTCATGCGGCGCCCACGCGCGCCGGTCGCGCCGCCGTCACGCGGGTGCCGAACGTCGGGTCGTCGAGGGCACGCTCGAGGGCGCGCGGCGCGGCGGAGTCCGCGATCACGGCCTCGCTGCCCTCCCACGCAAGCGCCGCCAGCGCGGCACGCACCTTCGGGACCATGCCGCCCGCGATGACCCCGCTCTCGATGAGGTCCGCGGCCTCGGGTGCCGTGATCGAATCGAGCCGCCGCCCGTCGCAGTCGCGGATTCCGTCGACGTCGGTGAGGAGGACCAGCTGCCGCGCACCGAGACCCGCGGCGATCCCCGCCGCCGCGTCGTCGGCGTTGACGTTGCAGACGATCCCGTTCTCGTCGCGGGCGAGCGGCGCGACGACCGGCACCTGGCCGCCGACGAGCACGGCATCGATGAGATCCCGCCGAAGCCCCACGACGTGGGCGACGAGCCCGAGGCCCGGAACGCGCTCGGACACGAGCAGGCCGCCGTCGACACCCGAAAGGCCGACGGCATCGACGCCGAGATCACGGAGCGCGCTGACGAGCTCGCTGTTGACGACGCCGCGGAGGACGGCCGCCGCCACCTCGAGCGCCGCCTGATCGGTGACGCGAAGGCCGCCCTCGAAGCGCGACTGAACACCCAGGCGGTCGAGCCATTCGGTGATCCGCTTGCCGCCGCCGTGGACGAGGACCACGGGACGCCGCCGCGCGACCGCGGCCACTTCGTCGAGAACGTGGCGCTGGTCCTCGATCGTCGTGCCACCGAGCTTGATGACGAGCACTTCACTCACGTCGAGTACTCGGAGTTCTCGATGACGTACGCCTCGGTGAGGTCGCAGCCGAAGGCCTCGCCGCTCCCCGAGCCGAGCCCCAGGTCGAGGCGGATCAGGATCTCCGGCGCGTCCATCGAGGCGCGCGCGGCCTCACGGTCGAAGGCGATCGGCCCACCCGCCGCGCCGTCGAAGACGAGATGACCACCGATGGCGATCCGGAGCCTGTCCGGATCGACGGACGCCGGCTTGCCGGCACGCGCCTCGGCGTCGCGCGCCGCGAGGCCTCCGGCGACGAGCACCGGCGCGTCGGCGAGTCGCGCATTCCCGGCCGCTCCGGCGATCCGGCCCCAGTTCGGGTCCCGTCCGTGGACGGCGGCCTTGACGAGGCTGCTCGAAATGACCGTCCGGGCGACGGCCCGTGCCTCCGCGTCGTCGACGGCACCCGAGACCTGGCAGGTGACGAGCGTCGTCGCGCCCTCTCCGTCCGCGGCCTGCTGGCGAGCGAGGTCGCGGGCGACGGCCTCGATCGCACGCCCGAGCGTCGCCGCGGCCTCGGAGCCCGCCGCGATCGGCTTGCCCGCGGTCGCTGAAGCGAGGAGGAACACCGTGTCGTTCGTGCTCGTGTCGCCGTCGACCGACAGCTGGTCCCATGTCCGCGCGGCAGCCCCGCGGAGGAGGCCGTGCAACGTTGCCGGCTCGACCGCCGCGTCCGTGAGGAGGATCGCGAGCATCGTCGCCATCCGCGGATGGATCATCCCCACGCCCTTCGCGATGCCCGTCACGGTCAGCGTGGCATCTCCGGCCTCACCTTCGACCCGAAGGGATGTCGTCGCGATCTTCGTCCGCGAATCCGTCGTCCGGAGCGACTCGGCGGCCGCGGTCAGCGCGTCCGGTGTCGCCGCGAGCCCGCGCGGGACGAGCGACCCGATTGCGGCAGTCACCCGATCGACGGGCAGCCGCGTCCCGATCAGCCCGGTCGAGAGGCACAGCACCTGCTCGACCGACGCTCCGAGCGCGTCGCCGAGAACCGCCGCGATCCGTGCCTGGTCCGCGTCGCCCGCCGCGCCCGTCGCCGCGTTCGCGGAGCCGCTCGTGGCGACGATCGCGGTCGCGGTGCCCCAGCCGCCGCCGGACCCACCGGTCGCGGCGAGATGTGCCCGCGACACCCGAACGGGGGCCGCGGCCACGGCATTACTGGTGAACACGGCCGCCGCCGCGACCCGGGGCCGAGACCCGTCGGCGCCGGGTTCGGTCGCGACCACCGCGAGATCCGGCCGCCCGGATGCCTTGATCCCGGCGGTCGCGCCACCCACGACGAAGCCGCGTGGGACGACGGGCGTTCGCGTGACCGCGGGCAGGTCGCTCGGGAGCTCGGTCAGGGCGCGGTCGCGTTCGGTGCCCTTCGGCGTCTCGGTCGTCATTCCGTCACGGCGCCAGCGGCAGCTGCTCGAGTCCGGCCGTCTCGGGCAGGCCGTGGACGATGTTGAAGGCCTGGATCCCCTGGCCCGCCGCGCCCTTCACGAGGTTGTCGATGACGCCGATCGCGATGATCCGCCCGCTCCGCTCGTCGAGCCGAACGTGAACGAGTGCGTGGTTGCTGCCGGTGACGTGCTTCGTGGCCGGCGGCGCGTCGACGACGGTGACGAACGGCTCGTTCGCGTAGGCCGCCGCGTACAGCGCGTCGAGCTCGTCCTGGCTCACGGGGCGCGCCGGACGAACGTGGCACGTCGAGAGGATCCCCCGCGTCATCGGGATGAGGTGGGGCAGGAAATCGACGCCGCGCGTCGCCGGATCCGCCGCTCCCCGCGGCGACAGGGCCGCGAGCTCCTGCTCGATCTCCGCGACGTGGCGGTGTCCGCCGAGACCGTACGCCTTCACGCTTTCGTTGATGCCACC
>DASWSI010000167.1:0-12693 GCA_036402715.1 Candidatus Limnocylindrales bacterium | reverse complement strand
CGCTCGTCGGGCGGCTCGTCGAGGCGGCCGGGCCCGCGGCACCGCCAGCGGCCTCGGACACGTTCCCCCACCGCGCAACGGCCGGAACGCGCGGCCCGCTGTCATGGGGAGCGGGCAGCGCACCGAACGGCCTCGCCCGCGACCTGCGCCCGGACGAGTCGCTCGGCCCGTCGTACACGTCCGCGCCGCTCGACGCGGCGCTCGAGATCCTCGGCTTTCCGGTCGTGGTCCTGCAGGTCGCGTCCTCCGCCCCGATCGCGACGCTCGCCGTCCACCTGACGGACGTCGCGCCGGACGGGACATCCGCGCTCGTGAGCAGCGGCCTCCTGAATCTGACCCATCGTGATTCGGACGAGCATCCCGCGGCGCTCGAGCCCGGGGTGACGTACGAGGCCCGGATCGGCCTGCGGGCCGCCGGGTATCGCTTCCTCGCCGGGCATCAAGTTCGGCTGTCACTTGCCTCGAATCAGTGGCCGGTCGCGTGGCCGTCGCCGTTCCCGTGCGAGCTCACGATCCACCGCGGCGGTCGCGCGGCGTCGCGGCTCGAGCTGCCGGTCGTTCCGCGCGCCGGCGGCGAAGGAGACCTCGCCGTCACGGTGGCGGAGATCGAACCACCGCAACCCGATGGCCCGGACGACGACGACCCGCCGACGTGGCGGATCGTCGAGGACGTCATCGCCGGAACGATCGCCGTCGAGGTGCGCGAGGGCGGTACGACCGAGCTCGCCGACGGCCGGCGTCTCTACTCCGGCGAGGCGCTGACGATGACGGCTTCCGACGCGAACCCCGCAACCGCGAGCCTCGACACCCGCGTCGTCTATCGCTGGCACGAGCACGAGTTCGACACGGAGATCGTCGCCATCGGCTCGATCGTCAGCGACGCCGACACATTCACCGTCGACCTCGACCTTGCCGTCACGCTGGATGGCGAGCCATTCTTCCGCCGCGACTGGCGCGAGCGAATTCCGCGGCTCCTGGTGTGACGGCGGATTAGACTCCCGCGCATGCCGCACATCTCGCAGAAGGCATCCGGCTTCACCGAATCGGTCATCCGGGAGATGAGCCGCCTCGCCGTCGCCGCCAACGCCGTCAACCTCGGCCAGGGATTCCCGGACTTCCCGTGCCCGCCCGAGCTGAAGGAAGCCGTGACGGCCGCCGTCAATGCGGACATCAACCAGTACGCGATCACGTGGGGCGCGCGGCCGCTGCGCGAGGCGATCGCCGCGAAGACCGCGCGCCACTACCCCGGCTGGGTCGTCGACCCCGAAACGCAGCTGACCGTGACCTGCGGCGCGACGGAGGGGATGATCGCCGCGATGCTCGCGATCCTCGACCCGGGCGACGAGGTCATCGTCTTCGAGCCGTTCTACGAGAACTACGGGCCCGATTCCATCCTGACCGGCGCGACGCCGCGCTACGTCACGCTCCACGAGCCGGACTGGTCGATCGACCCCGACGAGCTGCGCGCTGCGGTGACGCCGCGGACACGCGCGATCGTCGTCAACTCGCCGCACAACCCGACCGGCAAGGTGTTCGACCGCGCCGAGCTGGAGCTCGTCGGGGAGCTATGCCGCGAGCACGACCTGGTCGCCTTCACGGACGACATCTACGAGCACATCGTCTATGCCGGCGAGCACATTCCGCTGGCCACGCTGCCCGGCATGGCGGAGCGGACCGTCGCGGTCAACTCGATGTCGAAGACCTATTCGGTGACGGGCTGGCGCGTCGGGTGGGTCATCGCGTCGCCGGAGCTGACAGCCGGTATCCGGAAGACGCACGACTTCCTGACGGTCGGCGCGGCGGCACCGCTCCAGCAGGCCGGCGTCGTCGCCCTGAACTTCGAGGCCTCGTACTACACGCAGATCGCGGCCGACTATCGGGCGCGCCGCGACACGATCGTTCCGGCGCTCGAGGCCGCCGGGTTCCGGGTCTACCCACCCGATGGCGCGTACTACGTCATGACCGACATCGCGGGTCTCACGACGGACGACGACGTGACGTTTGCCCGCCGGATGATCCTCGATCCGGGCGTCGCGACCGTGCCGGGGTCGTCGTTCTACTCGCGCCCGGAGCTCGGGCGGACGAAGCTGCGATTTGCGTTCCCGAAGCGCGCGGAGACGCTCGCGGCGGCCGCCGAACGGCTCCTTCGGCTCGCGCCGGCACCTGCCTGAACCGCGCAGCCGGCTAGGCCGAGAACGCGATCCTCAGCGCGAAGACGACGATGACGACACTCCCGAGCACGCTCGTCACGAGGCGTGCGGACGGCGGCAGCCGATGGTGCGCGACGGCAGCAAACCGCGCCAGCGTCAGCTGCCACGCCATCGACGCCCCGAAGGCGCCGACGACGAACGCGACGCGCGCGACCGGGTCCCGGCCGGTCGACGGCAGGCCGAGGATCAGCGCCGCGAAGTAGATCACCGTCGCGGGGTTGATCAGGGTGAGCCCCAGGAACCGCAGGTACGTGGCGGCAGCGCCGGGTGCGGCGAGTTCGCCGGCGGCCGCGGAACCGCGCGACCGCATCGCCGACGCAACCCCACGCGTCGCGATGACGAGCAGGACGACGACCGAAACGGCACGCAGCGCACCCTGCCACGGGGCGATGACACCCGCGACCGCGGCACCGAACAGGGACGCGACGGAGGCATAGATCCCATCCGCTGTCGCGGCTCCGGCGCCGGCGGCAGCCGCGGGCCGGAAGCCATGCCGGATCCCGAGGTCGATGATGAGGACGGCGATCGCGCCCACGGGTATCGCAATGGCGAGCCCGGCGAAGACGCCGGCGATCAGAGCATCGATCACGTCAGGCGGAGCGTCGCGATCGCGGCTGCGGCGACCAGGGCCGTGGCAAGCGCGAACGCGACGCTCGCGAGGGTGCCGAGCAGGTAGTACTCGGCGAAATCGCGGTCGTCGAGCTGCCTGAAGCGGGCCAGCGTCTTGGCCGCGACGACAAAGCCGATCGCCGCGGTCGATCCCGCGAGCACGAGGATCACGATGAGAATCCGCTCGAGGATTCCGATCGTCGCGCCGATCCTCGCCGGCGACCTGCGGGACGCGGCGGCGGCGAGCGTTTCGGGCGTCTGCTCGACCGGCAACGGCTCTGCGGTCGCCACGACGCTCCCGACCTTCAATCGCCAGGAGTGCGGCGCGGGGGCGCTCGCAGCGACGGGCGGCGCATCCTGCGCCGCGTCGCCCCCGATCACCTGTCGCGGCGTCACGAGCGTCGCCACGAAGAGCGCCGCCGCGCGGATGTTCGCGATCGCCAGCGCGACGATGACCACAGCCACGAGCGCGACGGCGTGGACGGCGCCGCGATCAGCCGCGCCGACGATCCGGTCGACGGCCCCGACGAACGTCGCATTCGGTCCCCGGTTGCCGATGAGGATCGCCCACGCCGCGCCGGCGACCGCGAGGTGCGCGACCTGGTCGAGCACGAACAGCGCGCCGGGCACCGGCGTCCACGCCGGCCCAAGCCCCGCCGTGGCCCCGGTCGCGTCGTGTCGGCGGTGGGCCGCTGCGAGCGCCTCGGCTTCGGCGTGCCGCGTCGCCCGGATCTTCCAGCGGTCGATGGCAACGTGCGAGACGGCGACGATCGCGAGGAGGCCGAGCCCCGGCGCGTCGAACGCGGCGGCGAACGGGACGAGGCACAGCGCGACCGCGGCGCCATGGAGCAGGAGCGGCCGCCACCGCCCCGCGAACTTGCCGTTGACCATCGATTCGGTCTGGAGGAGGAAGTCGGCGACGAGGTGGGCAAGAACGAGCCAGCCGAGCGTGAGCGTCGGGTCCGCGGTCATTCGGTTCCTCCGGCGTCGCTCGCCCGGTTCGGAGCCGCGCCGACGAGGACGGCGACCGCGTGCGCGAGCCGTTCGATCTCGCGGATTCGTGCTCGCTCCGCGGCGACGGACACCGTGGGCCGGCTGACGTCGAGTCGCTTCGCCGCTTCCGTCTGGCGGAGCCCGTCGATGAGGATGAGCCGGGCGACCACTCGCTGCCGCGCGGTGAGATCGCCCAGAAGGACCGCGAGCGTCGGGGCGATGTCCGCGAGGAGCGCGTCCGTCGCTGCCTCCCCCGTCATGACGACGAGCCCCTCGCGCCGCCGCTTCGCGCGCTCGACGAGATCGCGAGCATCGATGAATGCGCGACCCGTCCGCTGGGTGGCGGGTCCACGACCGGGCTCGACAGCACCCGCGACGACGACCCACCGCATCGGCATCGCGTGCGGATGGAGCGCCGCGCGGAGGACGGCCGCGGTCGGGTCCGCGTCACGCTTCAGGAGACCCTGGATCTCGTCGCCCTGGGTGAATCCGAACGGCGCGAGCCGCTGCCCGGCGTAGTGGCGGTCGAGCTCGAGCGTCAGCGTCCGCAGCCAGGCCGAGGCGCGGCGTGCGTCGACCCGGGACCCCGCGACATCGCCGAAGAGCACGAACCCACTCCGATCCGTCATCCGCGGAAGGCTATCTCGAGCGTACGTAGCCGTCAATGGCTAACTCAGCATGACGTAGCCGAATCGGGCTATCACGCATGCGCCGCGCCCGGAATGCGGCTCGCGGCGGTCCCGCGTGCGCGATCCACGACATCCGCGAACTGCCGCCGGTGCTCGCGGCCGCTGAAATCGAGGAATGGGTCCGGGTCGAGGACGCGCTCCTCGGTCTCGCCGCCCTGCCGGAGGTAGACGACGGGATAGGTCGCGCCGCTGCCGTCCGTCTCGAGCGTGAGGATGACGGCGTCCGGGCCGTCGGCGTCGAGGACGTGGGCGAGCGGCTGGATCCCGGCGTCCGTGAAGGACCCGTCCCGCAGCGTTGCCGTCCAGCCGAGATACGCCTTCTGGTGCCACAGCTCCGCCGTGCCGTTCGCCTCCGCGACGAGGCGGTCAACGAGCGCATCGGCCGGGATCGGGACCTCTGCCTGCGTGATGCCAAGGTCCGCGGCGACGTGCCGGGCCAGCACCCGGGCGTTGTAGCGAGCGCCCTGGACCGCGCCCGAGTTCGACGGGATGCCGTGCTTCTTCAGCCCTCCGGCACCCTGCCCGATCGTGCCGGCGAAGTGGATCCCGGGGACTGTCGCGCTCTCCCAGAACGGCGTCTGCGCCGGGAGCCGGCTGTGCCCGAACGTCGCGACGCCGAGCGCGGGCAGGTCGAGGAGCGGCGCGACGAACCCCGTGGCCGCGATCGCCTCGTCGACGACCACGTCGAGGTCCGCGCCGCCATCGGTTCGGCGGAGGGCCACGGTCAGGCCGTCCGCGGTTCGGTCGATCGAGTCGATGGCGGCGTCGAGAATCGTCACACCGCCACCCAGGACGTGGTCCTCGTACGGCTGGAGATAGCGCGCCCGGATCCCGACGAGCGAGCGGGTGTTGACGGACAGCTTCGCGGCGGACGGTGACGCGATGACGATCTGTCGCGCCCACGGCAGGAGCCCGGTTGCGAGCTCGAACCCCGAGTTCTGCTTGCCGGCGATGAAGATCCGCTTGCCGGCGTACGTCTCCGCCGGTCGCGTGTCCGCGTAGCCCGCGGCGTGCTCGAAGCCCGGCGTAACGGGCATGAACGGCTCGGCGACACCGACCGCGAAGATCGCCGTGCGGCAGCGGTACTCGCCGTCCGTCGTCTCGATGACGAATCGCTCGCCGGCGGGTCCGGTCTCCGCGCGCGTCCCCGTCCAGCGGCAGCCATAGCGGACCGGGATGGCCGTCTGTGCCGCAAACGCGGCGAGGTTCCGCTCCATCTCCGGGCGCGACGGGAAGTACGACGTGCCGTCCATCTCGCGCAGCATGAGCGCCCGGTTCTCGGGCTCGTCCGCGATCAGGCTGTTCCAGTCATATCGCTCGTACGCGCGCGTCGCGCGGTCCGCGGGCGCGAAGGGCTTCGTCCATGACAGGAGGCGCTGGAAGAACGGCCAGCGGCGAAACATCCCGCCGGGCGCTTCGTCCGCGGAGACGATCGCGTGCCGCACACCGAGCCGGCCGAGGGCGTATGAGACCTGGAGCCCGCCCGGGCCGCTGCCGACGACGACGACGGGGTAGCTCCCCGGCGGCGACGGTCCGTCCGGCGCGGTCGTCACACGAGCGACCTTCGAGCCCGATCCGACACGTTCAGCTCCGCCACCGGTTGGCGTTCCGAAGCCGCCGTGCCTGGGCTTGCAGCATCCGGTACATGACCCGGGGATGGTCGACGAGGAACGGCTCGACGTCCGGCCCACCGAGGACGAGGCAGCGGAGCGGCCCGACCGCCACGATGTCCGCGACGGGCGGCTCGCCGAGAAGGATCGAGACCTCACCGAAGAAGTCGCCGCGAGCGAGCGTCGCGCGCGCGGAGCCGTCGACGACGACGGAGGCTTCGCCGTCGATGATCACGAAGAACCCCGAGCCGGTCAGGCCCTGGCGAAGGATCCGCTCGCCGGCCGGAAAGAACCGTTCCTCGAACGTGTGCGCGACGGCTTCGAGGCGCGGCCGCGACAGGTCGGCGAACAGGGCCATCCCCGCGATCGCGTCGACGATGGCGTCCTGCGTCGGCATCTGGTGGCCCCTTCTCCAGCTCGCTCCCCGGCCGTTGCATTCTGCCCTCCCGGGTCGCGACCCGAAAGGCAGCGATGCGGGATCGGGCGGGGCCGAGACCGCCGCCGCCCAGGCCTCGCCGACAGGCGCCGGCGAGGCCGTGCCAGTCGCCGCGACCTCGCGCGCGAGCCGCCAGCTCGCCGACCGGCGCGTCCGTTCCGTTGACGAGGCGACGCGACCGGCGCAGCATGCGGCCATTCCATGACGAGGGGCGGAGCCGCATGACACTGACTCGCGACGGCCGGACGGACCTCATCGCGGCCTGCCCGCTGTTCCGCGGCCTCGACCCCGAGGACGTCGCTTCCGTTGCCGAAACCGCGACCGAGGTGGCGTTTCCCGCCGGCCGGGTGATCGCCCGGCAGGGCGAGGTCGGGACCGGGTTCTTCATCGTCGTCGCCGGGCGCGTTCGGGTCGTCCGCGACAGCGACTCCCTTGCCGAGCTGGGTCCGGGCGAGTTCTTCGGTGAGCTCTCCGTGCTCGATCGCGCCCCGCGCGTGGCGCAGGTCGTCGCAGAAGTGCCGACGACGTGCCTCGCCATCGCGTCCTGGGACTTCGAGCGGGTCCTGCTCGAGCACCCGCGGCTGACGCTCGGAATCCTTCGCGAGCTCGCCGGCCGTCTTCGCGGGGTCACGGAGCAGCAGCACCATCACTGACACCGCCGCGGACCCGCCGACGGCGCGCGCGCCTTCTGGCGCACTCCCCGTCGGGACGGTCACGTTCCTGTTCACCGACATCGAGGGCTCGACGCGCCTGTCGCAGTCGCTCGGTGCCGTCCGGTACGGCACGCTCCTCGAGCGGCACCGAACCCTCCTCCGTGACGCGTTCCGCTCGGCGGGCGGGGTCGAGATCGGGACCGAAGGCGATTCGTTCTTCGTCGTCTTCGAGCGCGCTTCGAACGCCGCCGTGGCCGCCGCGGACGCGCAGCGCCGGCTCGCGTCCGAGCCATGGGAGCCGGAGGCCGAGATCCGGGTCCGGATGGGGATCCATTCGGGCGAAGGGATCCTCGCGGACGGGAGCTACGTCGGCAACGACGTGAACCGCGCCGCCCGGATCGCGGCGGCGGGACACGGTGGTCAGATCCTCGTGTCCGAGACGACGTCGGCGCTCGTCACCGACACCTTGCCTACTGGTGTGTCCCTCCGTAGCCTCGGCGAGCACCGACTGAAGGACATGCGGCCGGAGCGGTTGTGCCAGCTCGTCGTCGAGGGACTGCCTGCCGACTTTCCGATGATCCGCTCGCTCGACGCCGCCCGAAACAACCTGCCGACGCAGCTCACCTCGTTCGTCGGGCGCGAGGCGGAGCTGGCGGAAGCGGGCGCCCTGCTGTCGAAGGCGAGGCTCCTCACGCTCACGGGACCCGGCGGGACGGGCAAGACCCGGCTCAGCCTCGAGCTCGCGGCGCGCGCCGCGGACGGCTTTCGGGACGGCGTCTACTTCGTCCCGCTCGAGCCCATCACCGAGGCGTCGCTCGTCCCGGGGACCATCGCGCAGGCGGTCGGCCTCGTCGACCGCGGCGGTCAGGATCCCGTCGCGCGGCTCATCGACCATCTCGGGGCGCGGCGGATCCTGCTCGTCCTCGACAACCTCGAGCAGGTGAGCGGTCCAGCACGCGTCGTGGGCGAGTTGCTCGCCGGGGCGGCCGGATTGACGGTCCTCGCGACCAGCCGCGCCGCGCTCCACGTTCACGGCGAGGTCGAATACCCGGTGCCGCCGCTCGGCGTCCCCGATCGGCGCGGCGCCGCGGACCCGGACGGGATCGCGAGGTACGAGTCCGTCGCGTTGTTCGTCGAGCGGGCGACCGCAGCGCGGCCGGCGTTCCGCCTCACCTCCGAGAATGCGTCGGCGGTCGCCGAGATCTGCAATCGGCTCGACGGCCTGCCGCTCGCGATCGAGCTCGCGGCCGCGAGGATCAAGCTCCTGTCCCCGCAGGCGATCCTGTCGCGGCTCGAGAACCGCCTGTCACTGCTGTCCGGCGGGGCCGCGGACCTCCCCGCGCGCCAGCAGACGCTCCGTGGCGCGATCGCGTGGAGCTACGACCTCCTGGACGAGGCGGATCGGGCGCTGTTCGCGACCCTTTCCGTGTTCGTCGGCGGCGCAACGCTCGACGCCATCGAGGCCGTCTGCCGGCCGGGCCTCGACCGCGACGTTCTCGACGGCGTCGCGTCACTGGTCGACAAGAGCCTGCTGCGGCAGATCGATGCGCCAGACGGCGAGCCGCGCTTCGCGATGCTCGAGACGATCCGCGACTACGCGACGGAGCAGCTCGATGCCGAGGGGCGGGGAGACGCGGTTCGCGAGCGACATGCGGCATGGTTCCTCGAGCTGGCGGAATCATCGGCGGGGCGGCTCCTGACCGCGGACAACCGCGAGACTCTCGACCGCCTCGAGCTCGAGCACGACAACCTCCGCGCGGCGCTGGCATGGGCGACGACCCCCGAGCGGGCGTCGACCGGTTTGCGGATCGGAGCGTCGCTCTGGCGGTTCTGGCAGATGCGCGGCTATCTGACCGAAGGCCTGACGCGCCTGCAGGCCGTCCTCGCGTTCCCCGAATGCATGGACTTCGAGGACGAGCGTCTTGGCGCGCTCGATGCCGCCGGCGGGCTCGCGTACTGGCAGGGCGACCATGTGACGTCGCGGGTCTATTACGCCGAGGCGCTCGAGACGCGGCGCCGGCGCGGGGACGCGGGCGGCATCGCCGAGAGCCTGTACAACCTGTCGTTCCAGTACACGTTCACCGGCGAGTACGACGAGGCCCGCGCGCTTGCGGAGGAGGCGCTCGCGCTGTTCGAATCCGTCGGTGACGCGATGGGCGTCGCGCGTGCGCGGTGGGCGCTGGCGAACCTCGCGTACACGACGGGGCGATACCGGGATGCTCGTGACCTCGCCGGACAGGCGCTCGTGACGTTCGAGGCGGTCGGCGATTCGTTCATGACGACGTGGGCCAGCTTCACCCTGGGCATCGCGACGATGCTCGACGGCGAGATGGACGAGGCACGCCGGCTGTTCGGAGGGACGCTCGCGCGATTCACCGAGTCGGCGGACGTGTCCGGCTACACGCTCGTCCTGGACAGCCTCGCCGTCCACGCGCTCCGAAGCGGGAACCGCGAGCGAGCGGCCCGGATCGCGGGCGCCGTCGCGCGGCTCGAGCGAATCACGGGAACGGGCCTGAACCCGAGGACGCGGTCTGTCTTTCAATACGACCCCGCGGAATTGAAGACCGCGCCCGACACCGCGACGGCGTACGAGGAAGGCGAGCGGATGGACGTGGACGCGATCGTCGCCTACGCGCAGGCGGACACGTGACGTCCGAGACGGCCGCGGCGGCGCGATCGGCAGCGGACGCGGACGCGGCGTCGCGGCCGATCTGGATCGAGCCCGACGACGCCTTCCCCGACGATCCCGGCGTCCTTGTCCGAACCTGCGCGAACTGCGGCGCCGCGATGGATGAGCGCAAGTGCAAGCTCGTCTGCCGCTGCGGCTACTTCCTGTCCTGCTCGGACTACTACTGAGGCCCGTCCGGGTCGGTCACCGAATCGCGTGGCGGTGCGGGCCCGGCGGCGATCGCTCGCATCCCGTCGAGCTCGGCTGCACGCCCCGCGTGCCGCGGAGTCGTCGGCTGCGGTGCTGGTCAGGCGAGCGCCGGAACGACGTACACTCCGCGCGATGACGGCCGAGACCTCGCCCGCGATTTCGGACGCCGCCGCATCGGAAGCCGCCGCGCCGCGCGCGAAGACCGGCATCCCGAAGAACCCCGGACGGCGCGACCTGGGGATGAAGGCGACGCTCCTGTTCCCGAACAAGGACATCGTCGACCAGTACTACGTGCCGCTCATCTACACGGCCTGCCGGACGTGCTACTCGGAGCTCGAGCCCGGCGAGATCTTCCGCCGTGCGACGGACGGCGAGATCGACCAGCAGAAGATGCAGAAGCTCATCTCCGGCGTGATCGAATCCGGCCACGGCTCGACGATCGAGCACGTGGTCTTCAGCTTCGGGATCAGCGGCGTCTCACGGACGCTGTCGCACCAGCTCGTCCGCCACCGAGCCGGCGTCGCCTTCGACCAGCAGAGCCAGCGCTACGTCACGTACAAGGGCGCGTCGACGATGCTGCCGGCGTCGATCGAGGACGCCGACGACGGCATCCGCACCGAATACGAGAGCGCGGTCGCCGGCTCGATGAGCGTCTACGGCGATCTCGTCGCGGCGGGAATCCCCGCCGAGGATGCGCGGTTCGTCTTCCCGAACGCGACGCGGACGAATCTCGTCATGACGACAAACCTCCGCGCCCTCATCCACATGTCCGGGCTCCGGCTCTGCACGATGGCGCAGTGGGAGATCCGGCGGCTGTTCCAGCTCATCCGTCACGAGGTCTTCCAGGTCTCGCCGTTCCTCGGCAGCTTCCTTGCCCCGAAGTGCGTCCCGCTCGGCTACTGCGACGAGATGGGCAATCGCGACGAGCACTGCCCGATCCGGCCGCACAAGGACAACGTCCTCGCCGCGTGGGCGGAGAAGTCGAAGGCCGCCAGGGCGGCCGGACGCGAGCTGCCCGTCAGGTAGCGGAGTCGAGGCCGGCAACGAACCGCCGGATGACGCGTGCCAGCCTGGGGCCTGCCTCTGCTCCGGCGGCGAGCACCTCTTCGTGGGTCAGGGGCTGGCCGCTGTACCCGGCACCCGCGTTGGTCACCAGCGACACGCCGCAGACCTCGAGGCCGGCCCATCGGGCCGCGATGCATTCGAGGACGGTCGACATCCCGACCGCATCCGCACCCAGCGTCCGCAGCATCCGGACCTCGGCGGGTGTCTCGAATTGCGGCCCGAGCAGCCCGGCGTAGATCCCCTCCTCCAGCGGGATGCCCTCGGCGCGCGCTGCGGCATGCAGCGCAGCGCGAAGTCGCGGGCTCCACGCGTCGACGAGGTCCTGGAATCGGTCGCCCATCGCCGCGGCATTCGGACCCAGGAGCGGCGTTCGGCCGGTCAGGTTCAGGTGGTCGGCGATCGCCATCAGCGTCCCGGGGCCGAAGTCCGGGTTGACGCCGCCCGCGGCATTCGTCAGCACGACGGCCGTCGCCCCGAGCCGCCGAAACAGCAGGACCGGCTGGACGACGAGCCCGGGGTCGTTGCCCTCGTAGACGTGGAACCGGCCCTGCAGCATGACGACCGGCGTGCCACCGAGCCGCCCGAGCAGCAACCGACCGACGTGGCCCGGAGCGGTCGCCGCGGGCCAGCCCGGCAGGTCCTCGAACGGGATCGCGACGGCGTCCTCGAGGTCGTCGGCGAGTCCGCCGAGCCCCGAGCCGAGCACGATCCCGACGCGCGGCTCGAGCGGCGTCCGAGCCCGGACGGCAGACAGGAGCGCGTCGAGGCGCGCGGGCTGATCCGCCGGAGGGATCGGGGTGGAGGGTGGAGTGTCCGTCACGTGCACGCGGGCCTCAGGAAACGCGTCCAGGGGGTAGACGGCTGAGGCCCGCTGCTTCCGCCGTGCGAGGGTCGACCCGGCAGGGGGTACCGGAACCGACGTCGTCGCGCGGGGCCCGGAGGCCGCCCGTCAAGACCGCGGGGGCCGGGCAAAGAAGCGCCCGGAGCGACCGGTCCGGACTGAGGAACCTTGATGCGATCTCGGTCCCTGCTGTCCCTGACGGCCCCTCCGGGCAAGACCCAAGGTACGGCCGGGGTTGCCGGGAGTCAACGGAGTTATCCACGAACGACGCGCCGACCGCGCCGCCGCGTCCACGAGTTCCGGGCGGGTGTGGACGGAGCGTGGACAACGTCGCGTCGGCCGCGCCGGGTCATCGCCGGCGTCCGGTCAGCGCGCGTCTCAGCCGCCCATCGCGAACATCTCGATCCGCGGCAGGCTCGACGTCGCCTCGCTCCGGAGCTCCGAGTACCGATCGTCGCGAACGGACCAGATCCTCGCAATCGCGGCGCGAACGTCCTCGTCCGGCCCATCGGCCCTGAGGAGCGCCCGCAGATCGTGGCCGTCGCCACCGAACAGGCACGTGTAGAGCTTGCCGTCCGCGGACAGGCGCGCGCGCGTGCAATCGCCACAGAACGCCTGGGTGACGGAGGCGATGACGCCGACCTCGCCGTCGCCGTCGCGATATCGCCACCGGTTCGCGACCTCGCCGCGGTAGTTCGGCGCGACGAGC